>DATGLP010000006.1 GCA_035294085.1 Acidimicrobiales bacterium
CCAGCACTCCGAGGAGTCGCACAAGTTCAAGACGGCCTACGACCGCTACTTCCCTGTCGATGACCTCATGAAGCTGGCTAAGCTAGCGGCCACGAAGTTTACGGACGACATGCAGATCCTGGCAGATTCGGAGGGCTCTGATCTCCTATCTCCGTTTGATGCGCCAAGTTCGACTGGGGAAGCTCAAGCAAAGAAGTTGCAGTGTCTTCGTGGGATTCGAGACCAGTTGCAGCAGTACCCGAAGGCGTTCAGCACCGATCCGCGCGATCGTGACGTGGCGAGAGCACACAAGGATGCGCTCAGATCGGCGTTCACGGACCTGTCGAAGACACTTCCGATCAAGCGCAAGGCGGCGGATGAGCTCGACGAGTACATCTACAGCGCGCGCAAGAATCGCGAGGTCCTGATGGACAGGATTCCCTGGGAGTGCGTCGAGAGCATTACCTTTACCAAGAAGATCAGCGATGAGTTGGCCGTGGGACAGCCACTCCCAGCAGACGAGAACCTCAAACAGAAGATCTTGACGGCTCTGACCGGGACCGATCCGCACGACAGCAAGCGGTACGAGCCGCTCAAGGATCTCTGGAGGAAGGCGGCGATCGCGAAGAAGAACGAGGGCGGCGGCCGAACCTGACGCCGCGGCACCCGCTCTTCCTGCGGACTGGTTGCCCACTTCGCCTCGTGCTCGCTGGCCGCAGCCGGCTCGCGCCGCGGCGACATCGCCCTCTGCCTGACCCCGAGTTCGACAGTTGCTGGACACACAAGACGCCAACGAGGGCGTTGACCAGGGGAGACGCGAAGGGCCCGGCGGGCGTGTAGTGCCTAGGCCGGCCCTGCAGTCCGTCGGCGGGGCCGCGGAGCGGTCTCGTGCTCGACGAGCAGTGGCGGCTCGCGCAGCTCGAGGGCACTCAGGATCTCGCGCTGGCGCGGCGTGGTCTCGGTGCGCTGGACGACGCGTCCTGCGGGTCCTGAGAACTCACCGAGATGCATGCGCTCGAGCTCGCGTCGGACGTTGCGCCACGTGTCGCCCGTTGCCCGCTCGATCACGCGGACCAACATGAGCGCCAAGAAGCACAAGGTCACGTGCGCTCGGATCCGGTCCTCCTTGCGGTGGTAGATCGGGCGCAGCTCGATCACCTGTTTCAGGTCCCGCCAGGACGCCTCGACTTCGAGGAGCGACTTGTAGAGCCGGGCCATGTCGGAGGCCGAGAGCGCGTCGTCGGTGCAGGACAGCAAGAACTTGCCGTCGAGGTGGGCTTCGGCCCGGACCTTTGCCTTGTCGATGACGAGGCGGCCGGACCTGCGGGTGAGGTAGCGCTTCAGCGTGGGATGGCAGAGGAGCTCACCTTCTGCGGCGAGCCGCGCGTCACCTTTCTTCTTCTCGATCGCTTGGAGCTCTTCTTCGAGGCGGGCGATCGCCTCGTCCCGGCGCTGGCGGTCGCGCTCGGCCTCGGCCGGGTCCTTGGCAACGACGAAGCGCCGGCGGGCCGGACCGTCGCCGACCACGACCTCTTTCACCTCGAGGCGATCGTCGATCGTCTTGAAGCGGCCGGGACGGGCGAGTGCCTCGTGGTTGGCGTTGCCCTGGCGAAGCTTCTCGCCGAGAAGCACGTGGCCGCCCCCACGCTGCAGGTAGGTGCGGTTCTCCTCGGAGCTGAACCCCCGGTCGCCGATCCAAAGCACCCGGTGGAGCTTCCAGGAGCCGAGCTCGTCGTGGACCTGGCGGATGACGACGGTGTCCGAGGCGTTGCCCGCAAAGCTCCAGCACCTGACGGGGATGCCGTCTTTGGTGACGGCCAGGCCGATCACGACCTGGGGCCGGTCGCCTCTGTGGTCCTTTGAGTGCCCGAAGCGGCGGAAGTCATCGGTGTCGTCGATCTCGAAGTAGGTGGAGGTCGTGTCGAAGAGGATCACGTCGACTTCTACGTTGAAGAGGTTGGCGACCGCAAAGAACACCTCGCGCTGGATCGCCTCTGTGGCGTCCAAGAGGAAGTCCATGGCGCGGTAGAAGACCTGGGGGTCGGTGCCGACGCCCGAGATGCCAGGCAGCGCCACGTCGCTTGCCGCCCACTCCAAGGCGGCGAGCTTCGAGGAGGGGGCGAGGGCCCGGTTACAGACGAGGCAGAACAAGAGGCGCTCGACCGATGCCGACAGCCGCCTGCCCGAGGCAGCCTTGGCGATGGCGCGGGGGATCT
This sequence comes from Acidimicrobiales bacterium, assembly GCA_035294085.1. Classification (NCBI taxonomy): domain Bacteria; kingdom Bacillati; phylum Actinomycetota; class Acidimicrobiia; order Acidimicrobiales; species Acidimicrobiales bacterium. The sequence continues at coordinate 2,196 of DATGLP010000006.1, forward strand.
CGAGCTTGCGCCACAGCTCATCGAGCACGTAGGCGCCGCCGAAGGGCCGAGATGCGACGAACGACAGCTCACCCGACGCGCTCGCCTCGAGGGCGTCGGCGGGGTCCAAGAACCTCGAGATCGAGCGCACGAGCCGCTTGAGCGCCTCGCGGTCGAGCTCGTCTTCACGCCCGAAGGAGTAGACGACCTCGGCGCGTGCCTGCTGGCGGGTGGAGTCCCAGGTGTTGTGGGCGAGCTGGCAGTAGCGGACCACCGAACCGTCTCGGTTCCGGCGGGAGATCGTCCGCAGGTACATCACCTAGGATGATACCACATCATCCCTGACCAGACGCGGATCACTCGCGATATTGTGTGCCTAGGCACTTCGACCCTTCTGGCGGGCTCCCAACTCCCTGACCTGGGTGTTCAGCGCTCGGCGTGCCTAGAGACGGCCTGCAACTGTCGAACCCGGGCTGACGCTCGCCCGAGCGATCGCGTCGATCCGGCAATCCAGCACCGCGCGGTCTCATCGCCCTACGCTCGCGACGCTGGCGGTCGAGACGAGGATCGGAGGTCGCCGTGGTCCACGCGGGTTCTGCAGCGCTGGTCGGGGCCGTCGTGAACCTCAACACCCCGGGCACCTACCTGCACTGGTCCGTGCTTGTCATCTCCGTCGCGAACCTCGGGGTCATCGGCGCGATGCTCCTCATCTTCGCCGGCGCCCTGCTCGTGCGCTTCCCGCCGGGGCGCCAGGTCGAGCAGGTCGGCGACCCGGAAGGGCCCGAGCGAGCCGGTCGCTCGGGCGGGGACAGCGCGCCGTCGTGGACCGGCCGCCTCCGGCGGCTCGGGGTGCGCCTGCTCCCACCAGACAAGCTGCTCCCCGAGACGCAGCCCTCCTACGTCGCCTCCTGGATCTACGTCTTCGGCGTGGCGAGCCTCGCCGCCCTGGCGGTAGCGATCGTGTCGGGCCTGCTGATCGCGCTGGGCGGCGTCGACTGGTGGCACTCGAACCCGGGCGGGCACTTCTTCAACAGCCTGCACCTCTGGAGCGTCGAGCTCTTCATGGCCTTCATGGTCATCCACCTGTGGGGCAAGTTCTGGATGGCGGCCTGGCGCGGCCAGCGCGGGCGGACGTGGATGACCGGCGTCCTCGCCTTCCTCGCGTCGGTCGTGGAGTGCTTCACCGGCTACCTGTCCCAGCAGAACTTCGACTCGCAGTGGATCGCCACGAACGGCAAGGACGCCTTCAACGCTGCCGGCGTGGGTGGCTTCTGGAACGTGATGAACCTCGGCCAGATGCTCCTCTGGCACGTCGTCCTCATGCCGCTCGTCCTCGTCGGCCTCGTCGCCGTCCACATCCTCCTCGTCCGCTACCGGGGGGTCGTGCACCCGTTCCCCGCGCGCGCCGGGCGCGACGCGCTCGGTCAGCGCTCGGCCGAGGTGCGCCGGCCGACTCGACGCGAGCTCAGGGCCCACGACGCGGCATCCTGGCGCGGCCCGGTTCGCCGCTACGACCTCGTGAAGGAGGCCGTCGCCGCCACCGTCGTCGTCGTCCTCGCGGCCGTTGCTCTCGCCTCGCTGCTCTCCTCGCCGGACAAGCCCCAGATCACGCTGCGCCAGTGGGCGAGCGCAGACCCGGCCGACTTCGTGGCCACCGCCGCCTCCGAGCTCGCAGGTACCTCGTTCTCCGCGACGTACGGCCCGCCCTACAACAACGGCGATGGTGCCGTGCAGGGCCTCGGCATCTCCTGGCAGCGCCTCGCCGGCATCCTCGACCCGATCGACCCGCAGCAGATGTTCGTCCTCGACCCGCTGCGCGCCGTCGCCGGTCACGACCGGGCCCTGCGTCGCGCCCTCGCTGCCTGGGGTGCCGCCTCGCCCGCCCAGCAGCGGTCCTGGGCGCAGGCCTACGCGACAGCGGCTGCGAGGCGCGTCACCTTCGCGACCGGGGGCGCACCGGTCGTCGCGCCCGGCAGCTACGGGCCGGTGCCCGAGCTCATGGCGGCCGAGCTGACCCTCGCGCGCGACGGAGGCCTGGACGCCAGCCTCCTCGCTCGCCAGCCCTTCTACGGGACGAACTTCACGAAGCCGCTGCTCTGCCTCGCCGACGGCAGCTACTACGCCAACCAGGCGACCGCCGAGCACCTCCAGGGGAACCAGTGGGGCGTGATGAACGAGACGGGGAGCTACCCGGGCCAACCCTGGCTGTGGCTCTACCAGCTCTGGTACCACATCCCGGGGATCGACACCTCGGCCAACATCGACCTCATCGCCATCTACCTCACCGGCGCCGCGACCCTCCTGCTGCTCCTCGTACCCTTCATCCCGGGCCTGCGCGACCTCCCGCGCCTCGTGCCGATCCACCGCCTCGTCTGGCGCCACTACTACCGAGAGGCCGAGTCCCTCGGCGAACGCCGGCCGAGCTGAGCCCGCACCGGGCGAGCTAGCGGCGCCGACGTGCCGTGCCGTCGCGGCGCGCGAGGGCACGTGCCCCGGCGGCGAGCATCAGCACGAGGACGACGGCCCAAGCCGACAACCCGACGAAGAACCAGACCCTCGCCAGCGAGACCATGAACCCGAGCCTGGCGGCACGCCCGAGCGTGTAGGACGCCACCGTGTACATCCCGAGCGGGAAGACGACGCTCCACAGGCGCGGCTCGTACGTGCGGGGGTAGCCCTGCAGGAGGTAGCGCCACACCCCGAACAGCACGAGGAGCGGTATCCACCAGGTGCCGAAGGCCCACAGGACGGTCGAGAGCCCGACGAGAAAGGGGCGCAGCTCGCCGACGAAGGCCCCGCCCGGGACGTGCGCGTCGGCGAGGATCCCCGCCGCGGCGCGCACGCTGATGGCGGTCGCCCCCATCGCGATCCAGTACGCCGGGCCCATCTCCGCCGGCGTGATCTCGACGAGCAGGAGGCGGAGGAAGATCGCGCCGATGAGGAGGAGGTAGAGGACGGCGCCGACGCTCCAGAAGCAGACCGCGACCGCCGGAAGCGCGGCGCGCAGCGCGGCCGGGGGACCCCCGGGCGCGAGCGCGGCGGCCACGATGGCCACGGACTGGGTGGCGACGACCCAGACGAGCCAGGTGCCGTTCAGCTCGCCGAGGACGGGCCGTCGGGCGGCGACCACGATCGACCACGGCAGGCCGTAGGTGAGGCCGAGCCAGACGAGCGCGCCCGCGGCACCGAGGCCGAGGGCGACGAGGGGGTGCCCGCCGAGCGCGACGCGCGCCGCGAGCACGTTCGAGCCGGCGACCACGGTGAAGTAGGCCATCGCGGTCGTCGGGTCGAGGAGGCTGCGCCGCACCGACGCCCGAAACCAGACGAGGCGCGCGCCGTAGGCGAGGGTGAGGAGCACGAAGCCGGCGACCGTGACGCCGAGGACGACCTGCGAGAGAAGGGGGTACCCGAGGAGGTCGGCGCCGACGGAGACGATCCCGCTCGCCATGACGAACGCGAAGTAGCCGGGGTCGAGCGTGTCGAGCGCGCGCCGCACGGTGCCAGCACGCCCCGCGCCCGGCGCGGCCGGCGGCCGAGCAGGGGCGCTGCCGCCCTCGAGCCAGGCGAGGGGGTCGCCGGCGGTCACGTCCGGCCGTCGCTCAGTAGGGCACACCGATGCGCCGCCAGCGCCGGCCGCTCGTCCCCGGTTCGTTCGGGCGCGTCGCGACCCGGCTGCGGTAGACGACGTACGGCCGCCACAGGTACCAGACCGGGTAGCTCCACGCGTGCACGAGGCGGCTGAAGGGCCACACGGCGAGCACCGCCCAGGCGGCCGTGGCGTGCACCTGGTAGATGAGCGGGGCGCGGGCCACCGCGCGCACGTCGGGGTTGCCGACGAACAGTCCCCGGAACCACAGCGACACGCTCTCGCGGTAGTCGTAGCCGCTCCCGAGCAGCCCCACGCCGACGGTCTCGGCGATCCCGAGCACGATGACGATGGCGAGCAGGACGAGCGCCACCCAGTCGACGGCGGACGTCGTCGCGCGGACACGGGCGACGAAGAGGCGGCGCCCCGCGAGGATCGCGACGCCCGCGATCACGCCGGCAGCCGCGACGGTGCCCGCCGAGGCGGCGAACCAGCGGTAGGCCGCCTCGGGGATCCCGATGGCGCGCGTGAAACGCTCGGGCACGAGGATGCCGATGACGTGGCCGCCGATGGCGGCGAACGTCGCGTAGTGGAACAACGGGGAGCCCCACTTCAGCAGGCGCCGCTCCTGGAGCTGGGTGGACCGGCTCGTCCAGCCGAACTGGTCGTAGCGGTAGCGCCAGACGTGGCCGATCACGAAGGTGGCGAGCGCGACGTACGGCAGGATCACCCACCAGAACAGCTGGAAGCCGGTGACGCCGGCGAGTCCGCTCACGTCGCCGCGGCGCACGCCCGACCGCGTCCGACCGCCGGCGCGGCCCTGGCGCCGTCGCCACCTGCCCTCGCCCCCCGCCGGCGCCCGAGCGGCCCGAGTCGGCGCCGCGGACGCAGAACCTCCAGCAGCCCCTCGAGCGCGGCGGCGTACGGGCCCGAGGGGCCGAGGTCCTCGCTCAGCGCCTCGAGCGCGCTGCGGTGCTCGGCGAGGAGGGTGGCGCCAACTGGCGACACGGCCGCCAGCTCGAGCAGCGCCGGGAGGAAGTCGGGCAGTTCGCCCGGCGCGAGCGCGAGGCCGAGCGACCGGTAGGTGCCGGCCATCTCGGCGAGGGCGGCCCCCCGCTCGCGCCCCTCGCCGTAGCGGTAGGAGGTGAGGTGGAGCGAGCGTCGTCGCAGGTCGAAGGTGTCGACGTAGTCGGCCTGCGCCTCGAGGAGGGAGCGGAGGGCGAGCGCCTCGCAGGCAGCGGCGAGCCGGGCGCGCGCCCGCGAGCCCGGGAGGCGGCCGAGGGCGCCTCGCACCGCCCCGAGGTCCTCGGCGTAGCCCTCCTCCGGGTAGCTGAGGAGCACCGAGGCGCAGCCGAACAGGACCGCCGCCTCCCGGCGCCTCACGCCGGCGCCTCCGGCTCCGGCGAATCGGGCAGCACCCGCAGGTGGAGGCGCCGGACCTCGTCGCGGCCGAGGGCCTCGGCCGGATCGGCGGGGTCGCGCACGAGGATCTGGCTCGGCGTGGCCGCGACGCGAGGGTCCTCGTCAGCGCCGAGCGCGCAGCCGGAGAGGGCGTGCTGAGCGAGCAGACGCCCGCCCTCCTCGGCGTGCGCGGGGGCACGACGTAGCGGTCCTCGTAGCGGGCGATGGCGAGCAGGCGGAAGAGGTCCTCCGCATCCGCGTCGCTCATGCCCACGGCGTCGAGATCGACAGCCGGCGGACGCCCGAGCTGGCGCGCCCGCATGAGGGCGCGCACGGCCGCGAGGCGTCGCAGCGCGTCGCGCACCGGTCCGACCCGCCCGGCGCTGAGCAGGCTGGCGAGGTACTCGAGCGGGATGCGCAAGGCGTCGATGGCGGCGAAGACCGCCGTCGGGTCTCGCCCGTCGTCGCCGCGGTCGGCGGCGACGTCGACGACCGGCGAGAGCGGCGGCACGTACCACACCATCGGCAGCGTCCGGAACTCCGGGTGCAGCGGCAGCGCGACCCGGTGGCGGGCGATCAGCGCGTAGGCAGGCGAGCGGCGGGCGGCCGCAACCCAGTCGTGCGGGATCCCCTGACGCTCCGCCTCGGCGGCGACGGCGGGGTCAGCCGGATCGAGGAAGAGCGCGAGCTGCGCCTCGTAGAGGTCGGCCGGGTCGGGGCTCGCGGCAGCGGCGGTCACGGCATCGGCGTCGTAGAGGACGAGCCCGAGGTAGCGCAGCCGACCGACGCAGGTCTCCGAGCAGATCGTGGGAAGTCCGGCCTCGACGCGGGGGAAGCAGAAGGTGCACTTCTCCGCCTTGCCGGTGCGGTGGTTGAAGTACACCTTCTTGTACGGGCACCCCGAGACGCAGAAGCGCCACCCTCGGCAGCGGTCCTGGTCGACGAGGACGATGCCGTCCTCGGACCGCTTGTACATCGCGCCCGACGGGCACGAGGCGACGCAGGAGGGGTTGAGGCAGTGCTCGCAGATGCGCGGCAGGTAGAACATGAACACCGACTCGAAGTCGAGCCGGACGCGCTCGCCGAGGGCAGCGAGGTTCGGGTCGTCGCGCGCGCGCTCGGGCGCCCCGGCGAGGTCGTCCTCCCAGTTCGCGCCCCAGCGCGGGGTCATCTCGAGGCCGGTCAGCGCCGACCGGGCCGAGACCGACGGTGCCTTCGTCCCCGCGGGGGCCTCGATCAGGCGCGCGTAGTCGTAGGTGAACGGGTCGTGGAAGTCCTCGATCGTCGGCAGGTCCGGGTTGTAGAAGATCGTCGCGAGCCGCCGCAGGCGCCCGCCGGCACGCAGGCGCAGCCGCCCCCTTCGGTCGAGCTCCCACCCGCCCTTCCAGCGCTGCTGGTCCTCGTAGTGCCTCGGGTAGCCGACGCCCGGCTTCGTCTCGACGTTGTTGAAGTAGACGTACTCGGTCCCCGGCCGGTTCGTCCACGTCTGCTTGCAGGTCACCGTGCAGGTGTGGCACCCGATGCACTTGTCGAGGTTCATCACCATGCACACCTGCGCCATCACCCGCACGCCGGCCTCCCGATCAGAACGCCACGTCCTGCGAGCGGCGCCGGATGACGGCGAGCTCGTCCCGCTGCGAGCCGGTCGGCCCGTAGTAGTTGAAGCCGTAGGAGAGCTGGGCGTAGCCGCCGATGAGGTGCGTCGGCTTCATGACGACGCGCGTCAGCGAGTTGTCGGTGCCGCCGTGCAGCCCGGACAGCTCGGAGAGGGGCATCTCGAGGTGGCGATCCACGGCGTGGTACATGAGCACGGTCCCCGGCGGGACGCGATGGCTGACCGCGGCGCGCGCCACCGTGACGCCGTTGCGGTTGTACGCCTCGACCCAGTCGTTGTCGGCGACCCCGAGGCGGCGCGCGTCGAGGTCGTTCACCCAGATGACCGGCCCGCCGCGGAACAGGTTCAGCATGTGCAGGTTGTCCTGGTACTCGGAGTGGATCGACCACTTCGAGTGCGGGGTGAGGAAGCGCGCGACGAGCTGCGGGCCGGTCCCCGGCCGCCGCTGGTCGCCGAAGGCGGCGACGAGGTCGAGCGGCGGGCGGTAGGTGGGGAGCATCTCCCCGAGCTCGGCCACCCAGTCGTGGTCGAGGAAGAGGTGCTGGCGCCCCGTGAGGGTGTGCCAGGGCTTCAGCCGCTCGACGTTCACGGTGAACGGGGCGTAGCGGCGCTGGGACGACTCTGCGCCGGACCACTCCGGCGAGCAGATGACCGAGCGCGGCTGGGCGATCGTGTCGGCGAAGGTGATGCGATCGCCGGCGCGCTCGTGCGCGAGGTCGGCGAGCCGCACACCCGTGCGCGCCTCGAGCGCCTCGAAGCCGGCGACCGCGAGCCGCCCGTTCGTCGTCCCCGAGAGCGCGAGGATCGCCTCGCAGAACAGGATCGCCCGGTCGAGACGAGGACGACCGTGCGCGACGCCGCCGCGCACCGTCCCGTTCCGGCTGCGCAGGTACTCGACCTCGGCTCCGACGGGGAAGACGACCCCCTTCGTCGTCGCGCCGAGCTCGTCGACGAGCGGTCCGAGCGCGCCGAAGCGCTCGGCGAGGCCCGGGTAGTCCCGCTCGACGACGACGAGGCGGGGCATCGTCCGGCCGGGCACGGGCGGGCACTCCCCTGCCTGCCAGTCGAGCGCCCGCCCGCCCGGCTGGGCGCACTCGTCGGGGGTGTCGTGCAGGAGCGGCACGGCGACGAGGTCCCGGCGCACGCCGAGCCGCCCGGCCGCGAGCCGGGAGAAGGCCGCGGCGAGGTCCTGGAAGATCTCGAAGTCCGGGCGCGCCTCCCAGGGGGGCGCGATCGCGGGGTTGAACGAGTGCACGAACGGGTGCATGTCGGTCGAGGAGAGGTCGTGCTTCTCGTACCAGGTCGCCGCCGGCAGCACCACGTCGGCGTAGATGCCCGTCGAGGTCATGCGGAAGTCGATGTCGACGAGGAGGTCGAGCTTGCCCTCGGGCGCCGACTCGCGCCACGCGACCTCCCTCGGGCGCGCCTCGGGCGGACACGGAGAGGCCGCGACGGCATGGTCGGCCCCGAGGAGGTGCCTGAGGAAGTACTCGTGGCCCTTGCCCGAGGAGCCGAGGAGGTTCGAGCGCCAGACCGTGAGGACCCGCGGGAAGTTCGCCGGGTCATCGGGGTCGGCGGCCGCGAAGCGGAGCCGCCCGGCGGCGAGCTCCCCGACGACGAAGTCGTCGCAGCTGCGCCCCGAGGCGACGGCCTCGTCGGCGAGGTCGAGCGGGTTGCGATCGAACGTCGGGTGGGAGGCGAGCCAGCCGCAGCGCGCCGCGTAGAGGTTGCAGTCCGCGACGGAGCGTCCGGCGAGGCGCCCGACGCCGAGGGGCGTGGCGAGCTCGTCGGCCCGGGCCGCCTCGTAGCGCCACTGGTCCGTGGCGAGGTACCAGAACGGGGTGGCCGGCATGTGCCGGGTCGGCCGCACCCAGTCCGCGGCGAAGGCGAGGGTCGACCACCCCGTCAGTGGGCGCACCTTCTCCTGCCCCACGTAGTGGGCCCAGCCCCCGCCGTTCACCCCCTCGCACCCGGTGAGCAGGAGGAGAGCGAGGAAGGTGCGGTAGATCTGGTCCGAGTGGTACCAGTGGTTGGTCCCCGCGCCCATGGCGATCATCGAGCGACCGCCTGAGGCCTCGGCGTTGGCGGCGAACTCGCGAGCGACGCGCACGGCCGCGGCGGCCGGCACCGAGGTGATCGCCTCCTGCCAGGCTGGCGTGTAGGGTGCGCCGGCGTCGTCGTAGGACGACGGCCACTCGCCCGGGAGCCCCGGGCGCGCCACGCCGTAGTGGGCCATCACGAGGTCGAACACGGTCGTGACGAGACGGCCGCCGAGGCGGACCGCCGGGACGCCGCGCCGCACAGTCGAGCCCCCCTGACCCTCCCCGACGTCGAAGCGCGGGAGGTCGACGGGGAGCGCCTCGGCGCCAGGCCGCCCGTAGAGGCTGAGCGCCGGGCGGATCTCCCCGAGGTCGAGGTTCCAGCGGCCGGCCCCCGACTCGCTCCAGCGGAAGCCGACCGATCCATTCGGCACGGCCGGCTCGCCCGTCGCCTCGTCGAGCACGACCGTCTTCCACTCGGCCAGCTCGACACGCTCGCCGAGGTCGGCGGCGGTGAGGAAGTGGTCGGGCACGTACGCGTCGGCGCGCTCGCGCAGCGAGACGAGGAAGGGCAGGTCGGTGTAGCGCGCTGCGTAGGCGGCGAAGGGCGGGTCGGGTCGGTCCCGGTAGAACTCGGTCAGGATGACGTGGCCCATCGCCATCGCCAGGGCGGCGTCGGTGCCCGGCGCCGCGGCGAGCCACTCGTCCGCGAACTTCGTGTGGTCGGAGTAGTCGGGCGAGACGACGACGACCTTCTGGCCCCGGTAGCGGGCCTCCGCCATGAAGTGCGCGTCGGGGGTGCGCGTGATCGGCAGGTTCGTGCCCCACACGATGAGGTAGGAGGCGTTCCACCAGTCGGCCGACTCCGGCACGTCGGTCTGGTCGCCGAAGGTCTGCGGCGAGGCCACCGGCAGGTCGGCGTACCAGTCGTAGAAGGAGAGGACCACGCCGCCGAGCAGGGAGTAGAAGCGCGTGCCGGCCGCGTAGGAGGCCATCGACATCGCCGGGATGACGGTGAACCCGGCCGTACGGTCCGGGCCGTAGGTGGCGACCGTGTGCACGTGCGCCGCGGCGACGAGCTCGAGCACCTCCGGCCACGGCGCGCGCACGAACCCGCCGCGGCCGCGCGCGGACTTGTACGCACGGGCGCGCTCGGGGTCGCCGCTCACCTCCGCCCACGCCGCCACCGGGTCGCCGAGGCGCTCGCGGGCGGCGCGCCACGCCTCGAGGAGCACGCCCCGCACGTAGGGGTAGCGCACCCGCGCCGGCGAGTACGTGTACCAGGAGAACGACGCCCCCCGCGGGCAGCCGCGCGGCTCGTACTCGGGCGAGTCCGGCCCCACCGACGGGTAGTCGACCGCCTGGGTCTCCCAGGTGATGATCCCGTCCTTGACGAAGACCTGCCACGAGCACGAGCCGGTGCAGTTCACGCCGTGGGTCGAGCGCACGACCTTGTCGTGGCGCCAGCGCTCCCGGTAGAAATCCTCGGCGCGCCGCCCGCCACGGCGGTGCAGCTCACGCGTGTCGGGCGACGGCACGCCCGGCTGGAGGTAGCGGGCCGCCCGCACGAGGCCGCTGCCGGCGAGGAGCTCGGCCCCGCCGGCGCGCGCTGCGCTCACGTCGCCGTCTCGGTCAAGCCCGCTGCCTCGCTTCCGGGCGCATCGCTCGTTCTGGGCAGCATCGCAGCCCGGTCGTGTGCCGTCAAGGACGCGACGCATCGCCCCACGAGGTGGTGCAGCGGCGGCCGGGCAGCCGCTGGTCGTCGATGTTTTTCTGCTCTATGCTAGAAATAGTTCTGCACGAGGAGGCGCGCCGTGACCGTGTCGGAGACCGAGAGCTTCCAGGCGATGCTCGCCCACCACCGAGAGCTCGAGGAGGGCGTCGCGCGTCGAGTCGCGGCCGTGCGCGACGCGCACCGCTCGGGCGAGGGCGCGCCCGGCGCGACCCGCGAGCTCGTCGCCTTCCTCGCCGGGACGGTCCTGCCGCACGCGGCGGCCGAGGAGCGCTCCGTCTACGCCGCTGCCGCGGCCCGTGCGGAGCTCGCCGCGACTATCGAGGAGATGACCGGCGAGCACGAGGCGCTCGCCGCTTCGGTGGCCCGCCTCGCCGGCCTCGCCTCGAGCGATGCCACGCCGCAGCTCGCTGCGGAGATCCAGGAGCTGTTCGCCTCCCACGTCGCTCGCGAGAACGAGGTCGTGCTGCCCGCCCTCCTCGCCGACCCTGGCGCCGACCTCAGCGCGCTCCTCGCCGCGATGCACGGCGAGCTCGGCTCCCCGGCGCGGCCCGACGAGGCCGGCGAGGTAGCGGGGCCCCTCGTGGCGCTCCTCCTCGAGGCGACCGAGGAGCTGGCGGCGAGCGGCCGCGGCGAGCGGGCGTGCTCGCTCGCCGCGGCCGCGTGGGTGGCGTGCCGGCGCTCCCGGCCCGACCTCGCCGCCCGGCTCGGCGCCGCCCTCCACCGCCTCAGCGCCGCGGCGCCCGCTCGGGCGGCGGCGCCCGGCGAGCCCGAACCGGGCGACCTCGAGCTCGACGTGCGACCGCTCGCCCCAGCGGAGCGCCACCGCGCCATCTTCGCCGCCTTCGATCGCCTCGCCCCGGGCACCGGCTTCGTCCTCGTGAACGACCACGAGCCGCGCCCCCTTCGCTACCAGCTCGAGGCCGAGCACCCCGGCGAGTTCACCTGGGCGGACCTCGAGACCGGCCCGCGGGTCTGGCGCGTACGCATCGGACGGGCCGGCGTCGCCGGATCGTCCTGATCCCCCGCTCGCTGCGCCGCCGGGACGTCCGCCTCGCCCGGCGGCGCAGCGCCGGGCGCGTTCGAGAGGTGCCTCGACGGCGGCGCGCCGCGCGGCCGGCGCGGGAGCGGTCCGCGCGCTAGGCGGTCCGCTCGCCGGAACTGGCGCGCGCGGCGAGCACCGTCGGGCGCCACGACAGGTTGAGCGCGCCGAGCAGGCCACTCGCCGCGAGCAGCGAGCCGCCGACGGCGGTGGCGGCGGGTGCTCGGGCAGCGAGGCCGGCGCACAGCGCCGCGACACCGCCGTTCACGAGGAGGTACGTGAGCGCCGCTGCGACGTGGCCGTAGAGATCGGCGAACAGGAGCGGGCGGCCAGCGCTGCTGCGGGCCACGCCCCGGGCGCGCAGGGCGGACCAGGCGATGAACGGCACGACCTTGTGGGCGTGCCCGACGAGCGTGACGAGGAGCCAACCGGCGATTGCCGCCACGCTCGCCGCCGCGAACGCGCGAGCCGGCCCGCCCGAACCCGCGAGCGCGCCGTCGAGGCCGAGTGCGGCGCCGGCGACGAGCCAGCACGCGGAGGTGACGACGAAGAGCAGGTGGAGGTCCGCGCGCCGCCGGCGGCGGCGGAGATGGGCGGCGAGCGACGCGAGGTGCGCCCCGAGCCCGAGCGCGAGGAGCGCCGCCCCGGTCCAGGCGACGGCGGGCACGCGAAGGAGCAGGCCCGGAGCGAGCAGCGCGGCACCGGCGGGCACGGCCGACACCGCGAGCCAGGCGACCCGATGGCGGCCGGGCAGGTGCGCGAGGAAGAACATCGGCCAGAGCTTCTCGGCGACGCTCACGTAGACGAGTCCGAGCCAGCCGAACAGACCGACGACGGCGTGAGCGAGGACCACGTGGCCCGACAGGTCGAACCAGCCCGCCCGGCGGTCGGCGACGTAGACGACGCCGAAGCACGCCGTCGCCACGAAGCCGGCGAGGCCGGTCCGCAGGCCGGCGACCGGCGCCCCCCGGCCGCGCGCGGCGAGCGGGGCTGCGAGGTTGGCGACGGCGAGGGCGACGGCGACGGCAGCGAGACCGCCGCCGGCCTCGACGAGGTCCTCGACCCCGGTCGAAAAGCCGAGGGGCAGGAGCGCGCACGCCGCGGCGAAGGCGGCGAGGGTGGCGCGGGCGAGGCGCGTCGAGCGCAGCGGGCGCTGCGTGACGACCGGGACGAACTGGTGCATCGCCCCGAGCACGCCCATCGACAAGGTGGCCAGCATGCCGAGGTGCGCGGCGGCCACGACCTCGTCGGCGGTCGGGTCGACGGCTGCCTGCCCTGCGACGAGCGCCCAGGCGATGCCGCAGGCCACGAGACCGACGGCCGCAACAGCGAGGAAGGCGAGCGGGACCGACGGCGGCGGCACGCTGCCGGGCACGCCGGACGGGCGCCCGGCCCACGGCCCGGCCGGCGCACCGGCGGGGGCGCTGGCCGCCGCACGCACCGTGGCCTTCGCCCCAGCGTCCACGCCTGCACTATAGTTCTGCTAGTTACCAGAAAAAACCGGCCCGTCGGCCGGGGGAGGTGGCGAGATGGCCCTCGTGGACGCCCGTCCGATCATCGCGGCCGGAGGCGAGCCGTTCGAGACGATCATGGCGGCGGTTGCCTCGCTCGCCGACGGCGAGGAGCTCGTCGTCCTCGCGCCCTTCGAGCCCGTGCCCCTCGAGGGGGTACTGTCGTCGCAGGGGTTCGCCTACGAGGCGGTCGACATCGGAGGTGGCGATTGGCGGGTCACCTTCCGGCGGACGTGAGCGAGGAGCGCTCGGGCCGGCCGGTCTCGATCGGCCCGGCCCGAACCCGTCCCGACGCCGAGGACCCCGTCGGGCGCGCCTGGGCGGCGCTCGGCGACGTCTACGACCCCGAGCTGTGCCTCGACGTCGTGTCCCTCGGTCTCGTCTACGGCATCGCTGCGGTGGACGGCGCGCTCGTCGTGGAGATGACCCTCACGACGCCGGGCTGTCCGGCCGCGGAGAGCCTCCCCGAGCTCGCCGCCGAGGCCGTCGAGGCCGCGCTCGGCGGGTCGTTGCCCGTCGAGGTCCGCCTCGTCTTCGACCCGCCGTGGAGCCCGGCGATGATGTGCGAGGAGGCCGCGGCGGCCCTCGGGTTCCCGGCGAGGCGGTGACCGTGGGCGTGGAGATCGTCCGCACCTACGAGGACCCCGGGCGCACCGCCGGCGAGCACCGCGTGCTCGTCGATCGGCTCTGGCCGCGCGGGATGGCGAAGGCCGCCGTCGACTACGACGAGTGGCTGAAGGACGTGGCGCCGAGCGAGGCGCTGCGGCGCTTCTACGGGCACGAGCCGGCGCGCTTCGAGGAGTTCGCCCGCCGCTACCGAGCTGAGCTCGGCGCGCCCCCGGCCGCTGCCGAGGTCGAGCGACTCCGCGCGCTCGCCCGCGCGGGCACCCTCGTGCTGCTCACGGCGACGCGCGACGTCGACCGCTCCGGCGCGGCCGTCCTGCGCGCGGTGCTCGAGGAGCGCCCCCACCGGTGACCTCGGCGGCCCGCTGGCGGACCGCCGTGCACGGCATGGGCCGCATCGGCGAGGGGCGCGCGCTCAAGTGGGCGCTCGAGTCCTACTGGGCCGGGCGCTCGAGCGCCGACGAGCTCGAGGCGACTGGCGCGGCGATCCGCCGGGCGAACTGGCGCGCCGCGGCGGCGGCCGGGATCGACTTCATCCCCTCGAACGACTTCTCCCTCTACGACCACGTGCTCGACGCCGCGGTCATGACCGGCGCCCTGCCGGCGCGCCTCTCGGCTGGGGCCCCGCTCGGCCTCGACGCCTACTTCGCCCTCGCTCGCGGCGGAACGGTCGGCGGCCGCTTCGTCGCGCCGCTCGAGCTCACGAAGTGGTTCGACACGAACTACCACCACCTCGTGCCCGAGGTCGGCCCCGCCACCGCCTTTCGGGCCGACCCCTCCAAGGCGCGCGCCGAGCTCGCGGAGGCGGCCGGGCTCGGGATCGAGACGACGCCCGTCCTCCTCGGACCGTGCACCCTCCTCCTGCGCTCGAGCACCGAGGAGCCGGGCGTCGCGCCGGCGCGCCTCGTCGATCGCCTCGTGGACGTCTACGCCGAGGTGCTCGCCGCGCTCGCTGGCGACGGAGCGGCCTGGGCGGTCCTCGACGAGCCGGCGCTCGTCGAGGACCGCTCCACGGAGGAGCTCGACCTCGTCCGGCGCGCCTACGAGCGCCTCGGCGAGCGCACGGAGCGCCCGATGCTGGCGCTCAGCACGTACTTCGGCCACGTCGGCGAGGCGATGCCCCTCCTCGCCTCGCTGCCCGTCGAGGGGATCGGGCTCGACTTCTGCCGCGGCCCGGAGAACCTCGAGCTCCTCGAGGCCGCTGGCGGCCTCGGGCAGCGGGTGTGCTTCGCCGGGGTGGTCGACGGCCGGAACGTGTGGGTGAACGACCTCGAGCGATCCCTCGCCCTCCTCGCCCGCCTCGCGCCGCTCGCCAGGGAGGTCGTCGTGTCGACCTCCTGCTCGCTCCTGCACGTCCCCCTCGGCTTGCGCTTCGAGCCAGCCCTCGACGAGGAGGTGCGCCCCCTCCTCGCGTTCGCCGAGGAGAAGCTCGTCGAGCTCGGGATCCTCGCCCGCGGGGCTGCGGGGGGCGCCGAGGCGATCGCCGAGGAGCTGGCGGCCAACCGCGCGCTCCTCGAGGCGCGCCGGCGCTCCCCGCGCATCGTCGACCCGGCGCTGCGGCGCCGTATCGCCACCGTCGAGCCCGATCCGCGTCGCTCGGCGCGACCCGAGGAGCGCGCCGCCGCCCAGCGCGCGCGCCTCGGCCTGGCGCCGCTCCCGACGACGACGATCGGCTCGTTCCCCCAGACCCAGGCGCTGCGGGCGCTTCGCGCCTCGTGGCGGGCGGGCGCGACGAGCGACGACGAGTACCGTCGGGCGCTTCGCGCCGAGATCGACCGCGTCGTCGCGCTCCAGGAGGAGATCGGCCTCGACGTGCTCGTCCACGGCGAGCCCGAGCGCGACGACATGGTCCGCTACTTCGCCGAGCGTCTCGACGGCTTCGTGCTCCCAGCCGAGGGCTGGGTCCAGTCCTACGGCTCGCGCTGCGTCCGACCACCGGTGCTCTTCGGCGAGGTGCGCCGGGCCGCGCCGATCACCCTCGAGTGGACCCGGTACGCGCAGTCGAGGACGAGCCGGCCGGTGAAGGGCATGCTGACGGGGCCGGTGACGATGCTGCGGTGGTCCTTCGTGCGCGAAGACCAGCCGGAGTCCGACACGGCGCTCCAGCTCGCCCTGGCGCTTCGCGACGAGCTCGTCGAGCTCGAAGCCGCCGGGACCGCCGTCATCCAGGTCGACGAGCCGGCGCTGCGGGAGGGCCTCCCGCTCCGGGCCGCGGCGCGCCCCGCCTACCTCGCCTGGGCGACCCGCGCCTTTCGGACCGTGGTCTCGCCGGCCGGCCCGGCCACCCAGGTCCACACGCACATGTGCTACGCCCAGCTCGGCGACATCCTCGACGCGCTCGCCGACCTCGAGGTCGACGTCGTCTCGCTCGAGGCGGCGCGCTCGAAGATGGCGCTCGTGGGCGAGCTCGCCGCGAGCCGCTACGCGGGCGGCGTCGGTCCCGGCGTCTACGACGTCCACTCGCCGCGCGTCCCCGAGGCGGCGGAGATCGCGGCGCTGCTGCGCTCGGCGCTCGAACGCCTTCGGCCGGAGCGGCTGTGGGTGAACCCGGACTGCGGACTGAAGACCCGGCGCTACGAGGAGGTCGAGCCGGCGCTCCGCCACCTCGTCGCCGCGGCGGCGACGGTGCGAGCGGAGCTCGCGGCGCAGCCGACCGACGGCCGAGCCGCGGCACGCTAGCGGGCACCGGCGAGGGCCAGGGCGCCGAGGGCGGCGGCCATCGAGCAGGGCACGGCCACGAGCCCGATGCGGCTCGCGCGCGCCGGCGACGGTCGCGCGCCGGCAGCGCGCGCCGCCTTCAGCCACAGGAGCCAGGCGAGCGAGCCGGTGACCGCCAGGTTCGGCCCCAGGTTGAGGCCGACGAGGAGCGCGAAGGGGTGCGGCACGCGGCCCGCCGCGAGGAGGGACGCCGCCGGCAGGTTGTTGACGAGGACCGAGACCGCCGCGCCGAGCGCCCCCGTCGCCCACCCGCCGAGGTGGGCGAGCAGGTCGGCGGGGCCGGACCACGACCGCCCGAGCACGCCGAGGGCTACCGCCACGCCGAAGAGGCCGACGAGGACGGGCAGGCCCAGCACCTCGAGGACGCGGCCGGGGCGCTCGCGCCGGGCGGCGAGGCGGAGCACGCTGGCGCCGGCGCCGACCCCGGCGACGGCCGGAGCCGGATCGCGCAGCACGACGACGAGGACGGTCACGGCAACGACGGCAAGCGCGCCGAGGCCGAGGACGGGGCGGCCGGGCTCGCCGGGCGCGTCGCGCCGGGCGCGCAGCGAACGGCGCTCGGCGACGGCCACGACGGCGATCGTCACGGCGAGCGCCGCCAGCGCCGGAAGCCACATGCGCGCGGCGAAGCGGCGGCCGCCGAGGTGCAGGTGGCCGAGGACGATGAGGTTCGTGAGGTTCGAGCCCGGGAGCAGGAGGGAGCCGGCGTTCGAGCACAGCAGGCAGCCGTAGAGGAGGGGCGAGTCGTCCTCGTCCCGGCTCCTCGCGCAGTGCACGAGCACCGGGGTGAGGAAGGCGACGGACGTGTCGAGGTTGAGGACGGCCGTCACCGCGCCGACGACGAGCATCGCCCCGAGGAAGAGCGCGCCCCCGCCCGGCGCGAGCCGGGCGATCGCGCTGCCCGCGGCGGCGAACAGCCCGTCGCCGTCGGCCAGGAGCCCGACGAGCAGCAGCCCGGTGACGAGGACGAACGGGGGCCAGTCCTGGGCGGCGGCCGCCGCGGCCGCGCCCGGTCTCGCCCCGGCCGCGGCCGCCAGGCCCGCGAGTCCCGCCAGACCGAACGCGCGCCAGGCGGCGCGCCGCGGGCCGGGCCGCCGCCCGGCTGCGCCGGCCGTGCGGGCGAGCGCCGCGCTGAGGGCGCCCCGGAGGCGGCCACGCACGACCAGCGCGGGCGCTCGCTAGGCCGGCAGCTGGTGCAGGCGCCGACCCGCCAGGGTGAGGTGCGCCTCGCCGACCGCCTCCGACAGCGACGGGTGCGGGTGGATGAGGTCGGCGACGTCGAGCGGCAGCGCCTCCCAGCTCGTGATGAGCATGCCCTCGGCGATGAGCTCCGTGACGTGCGGCCCGACGAGGTGGACGCCGACGACGGGGCCGCCGCGCTCGGCCACGAGCTTCACCATGCCGCCCTCGCCGTAGATGAGGCCCTTCGCGATCGCGCCGAGGGGGAGGCGGTTGGTGACGACGTCCATCCCCCGCTCGCGCGCCTCGGGCTCGGTGAGCCCCACGCTCGCCGCCTCGGGCAGCGAGTAGGTGGCGCGCGGCACGTTCGCGTAGCTGATCGGGGACGGGTCCCTGCCGGCGAGCACCTCGGCGACGAGGAGGCCCTCGGCGAAGGAGGCGTGCGCGAGGGCGAGGGAGGGGGGCGGGAGGACGTCGCCGACGACGTGCACGCCCGGCACGTGGGTCTCCAGCCGCTCCCAGCTCGCGGGGAGGACGTAGCCCCGCTCGAGGCGGACGCCGATCTCCTCGAGCCCGAGGCCCTCGGTCACCGGCGCGCGGCCGATCGCGCTGAGCAGGCGCTCGGCGACGATGGTGCGCGCCCCGTCCTCGCCGCGCACGACGGCGCGCACCTCGCCCCCGACCGCCTCGACCTCCTCGACGCGGGCCTTGACGAGGACGGCGACGCCCTTGCGGCGCAGGGCTCGCTGCATCTCGCGGCTCACGTCCGGGTCCTCGGTCGGCAGCACCCGCTCGAGCACCTCGACGAGCGTCACCTCGGCGCCGAAGGCCCGGTAGAAGGTGGCGAACTCCACGCCGATCGCGCCGGCGCCGACGATGAGCACCGACGCCGGGAGGTGCTCCGAGCGAGTGGCCTCGTCGGAGGTCACCACCAGTGTTCCGTCCGCGGGCGCGCCGGGCAGCTGGCGCGGCCTGCTGCCGGTGGCGACGACGAGGCCGCGCCGGGCGCGCAGCTCGACGGGCGCCGTGAGCTCGCCGCCCGGCACGGGGGTGACCTCGACCGTGCGCGGGGAGGTGACCCGGCCCGTGCCGGCGAAGAGCGCGACCTTCTCCTGGGCGAGGTGGCCGAGCAGGCCCCGGTAGTTCCGCTCGACGATGTCGTCGCGTGTCGCCCCGAGGGCCTTGGCGTCGACGCGGGTGACCTGCGACGCGATCCCCCACCGCCGGGCGCCGTCCTCGATCGCCTCGCGCACGCTCGCGGCGTGCAGGAGCGCCTTGCTCGGGATGCAGCCCCGGTGGAGGCAGGTCCCGCCGACGAGGTCCCGCTCGACGAGGGCAGCGCGCAGCCCGAGGCCGCTCGCGCGCAGCGCGGCCGAGTAGCCACCCGTGCCGCCGCCGAGCACGACGACGTCGAACTCCTCCGAACGGTGCTCGCCCATGCGCGACCTCCCCGTCGCCGGCCGGACCGCGACCGACGGCCGCGACAGACCGTACCCGGGAACGGCGCGCGTCGCCCACCTGGCCGGCCCGCGCCGGCGATCGGTAACAATGGGCCCGTGCGCGTCCGGGAGATCATGACCACGCCCGTCGTGACCGTCCCGCCCGACGCCCCCGTGGGCGAGATCGCGCAGCTCCTCGTCCGGCGCCGGATCAGCGCGGTCCCGGTCGTCGACGCCGCCGGGGCTCCGATCGGGATCGTGAGCGAGCACGACCTGCTCGCCCGGACCGGAGCGAGCGCCGCCGAGGTGATGACCTCGGCGCTCATCACCGTGAGCGAGGAGACCGACGTCGAGGACGTGCGCCACCTCCTCCTCGAGCGGCGCATCCGGCGCGTGCCCGTCATGCGCGCCGGGAGGCTCGTCGGGATCGTGAGCCGCGCCGACCTCGTCGCGACGCTCGCGACCGAGTGGGTCTGCCAGGTCTGCGGCGAGCCGGTGCGTTCCACCGAGGCGCCGCAGGGCTGCCCGCGCTGCCTCGGCGGCCGGGAGCGCTTCGTCCTCCAAGAGCAGCCCCCGGGGAGCTGAGCGTGCGGCGGAGGGCAGGGCAGGGGCGGACAGGCGAGGAAGCCGGCGAGGCACCTGGCGCCGAGAGGGCCGTGCCGGCCGAGCTCGCGGGCGAGAAGCCGGAGGTCCTCGTCGGGTACTACCGGCAGATGGCGCTCATCCGGGCGTTCGAGCTGCGCGCCGCCGAGATGTACGCGAAGGCTCGCATCGGCGGCTACTGCCACCTCAACCTCGGCGAGGAGGCGACCGTCGTCGGCCTCGTCGACGCGCTCGAGGCCCGCGACTACCTCTTCGCCACCTACCGCGAGCACGGCTACGCGCTGGCGCGCGGCGTCGAGCCCGGGCGCGTCATGGCCGAGCTGTTCGGACGGGCGACGGGCGTCTCGGGGGGCTGGGGTGGCTCGATGCACCTGTTCGACGCGGCTCGGCGTCTCCTCGGCGGGTACGGCATCGTCGGCGGCCAGCTGCCTCCCGCGACCGGCGCGGCGCTCGCCATCGCCTACCGAAGCGAGCCGGGTCCACAGGCCGAGGCCGTGGTGTGCCTGCTCGGCGACGGGGCCACGAACACCGGGGCGTTCCACGAGTCGCTCAACCTGGCGGCGATCTGGAAGCTCCCGATCGTCTACGTGTGCGTGAACAACGGCCTCGGCATGGGCACGCCGGTCGAGGCCGCGTCGGGCGAGCCGGAGCTGTACCGGCGCGGCTGCTCCTACCGCATCGTCGGCGAGCGGGTCGACGGGAACGACCCCCTCGCGGTGCGGGACGCGGCCCGGCGCGCCCTCGAGGCGGCGCGCGAGCAGCGCCAGCCCCGCCTCCTCGAGGCCGTGAGCTACCGCCTGCGCGGCCACTCGGTCGTCGACCCCGCCCGCTACCGCAGCCGGGAGGAGACCGAGCGGCTGCGTGCCCTCGACCCGCTGCCGGCGTGGCGCTCCCGCCTCATCGCGGCGGGGATCCTCAGCCTCGAGGAGGCCCAGCGCATCGACGCCGAGGCGGAGGAGGCCGTGTCCGCCGCGGTGGCCTTCGCCGAGGAGAGCCCGGACCCGCCGGTCTCGGAGCTCTTCGCCCACGCCTACGCGACGCCGGTGGCGAACGCGCCACGCGCCCTCCCGGGCGACCCCCTCCCCACCGAGAGACCCTGAGGAACGCTCGATGGCGGAGATGAGCTACCGGCAGGCGCTCCACGACGCGCTGCGCGCCGAGATGCTGCGCGACGAGGCGGTGTTCCTCATCGGCGAGGAGATCGGCGTCTTCGAGGGCTCCTACAAGATCACGGCCGGGCTCCTCGCCGAGTTCGGCCCGCGACGCGTGCGCGACACCCCGATCAGCGAGGCGGGCTTCGTCGGGGCGGCCGTCGGCGCGGCGATGCTCGGTCTGCGGCCGGTCGTCGAGATCATGACGATCAACTTCAGCCTGCTCGCGATCGACCAGATCGTGAACCACGCGGCGAAGGTGCACGCCATGTTCGGCGGGCAGGCGACCGTGCCCCTCGTCATCCGGACGCCCGGAGGCGGCGGCCAGCAGCTCGGGGCGACGCACTCGCAGAACATCGAGGTCTACTACGCCCACATGCCAGGCCTGAAGGTGGTGGCGCCCGCCACGCCCGCGGACGCGAAGGGTCTGCTCACCGCAGCGATCCGCGACGACGACCCCGTCCTCGTCGTGGAGAACCTCGCCCTGTACAACACGAGGGGCGAGGTCCCCGACGGTCCCCACCTCGTCGAGATCGGCACCGCCCAGGTGACGAAGGCCGGACGCGACGTCACGGTCGTCGCCTACTCGCGGGCCGCGGCGATCGCGCTCGACGTCGCCCGGCGGCTCGAGGAGGACGGCATCTCGGTCGAGGTGGTCGACCTGCGAAGCCTTCGCCCGCTCGACCGCCCGACGATCTGCGCCTCGGTGCGCAAGACGACCCGCGCCGTCGTCCTCGAGGACGACTGGCTGAGCTACGGCGTCGGTGCCGAGGTCGCCGCGACCATCCAGGAGGGCGCCTTCGACTACCTCGACGCCCCGGTGCGGCGGGTCGCTGCAGCCGAGGTGCCGCTCCCCTACTCGAAGCCCCTCGAGTCCGCCGCGCTCCCCGACGCGGCTGCCCTCGAGCGGGCGATCCGCGAGACGCTCGACGGTAGGCGTTGAGACTGGGCCGTTGGGACAACGTTGAGACAAGGAGCGCACGTGGCCGACGTCGTCATGCCCCGCCTCTCCGACACGATGCAGGAAGGCACCGTGGCCCGCTGGCTGAAGCGCCCGGGCGAGCGCGTGCAGCGCGGCGACGTGCTCGCCGAGATCGAGACCGACAAGGCCACGATGGACCTCGAGGCGTTCGAGGACGGGGTCGTGGAGCGCCTCCTCGTCGAGGAGGGCGCGACGGTGCCCATCGGTCAGCCGATCGCGTCGATCGGCACGCCCGGCGTGGCCTCGGCGACGCCCGAGGCGCCGCGCGCACCGGCCCCAGCACCACCACCTGCACCACCACCTGCACCCGTGCCCGCCGGCGACGCCGCGCCCGGCCACGCCCCCGTGCCCGGCGGCGGCGCGCCGCCCGCCGCCCCCGAGGAGGCCGCGTCGGTGCGCAGCTCCCCGCTCGCCCGCACGCTCGCCCGGCGCCACGGCGTCGACCTCGCCAGCCTCTCGGGCAGTGGTCCGGGCGGACGAGTCGTGCGCGCGGACGTGGAGCGCGCCATTGCCGGCACGGCGCGCGCACCCGAGACGCCCCCGGCGGGCCCGGGCGTCGCCGACGTCGAGGAGGTCGCCCTCTCTCGCGTGCGCCGCCGTACGGCGGAGCGGCTGAGCGAGAGCGCGCTCGTGCCGACCTTCTCGCTCACGAGCACGGTCGACGCCGGGCGCCTCGTGGACCTGCGCGCCGAGCTCAACGAGCACCTCGCCCCCGACGGCGAGCGGGTGACGGTCACCGACCTCCTCGTGAAGGCGTGCGCGACCGTCCTCACCCAGCACCCGGCGGTGAACGCGTCCTTCGCGAACGACCGGATCCTCCGCTTCCGCCGAGTCCACATCGGCGTCGCCGTGGCCGTCCCCGACGGCCTCATCGTGCCCGTCGTCCACGACGCCGACGCGAAGACCCTCCGCCAGGTGGCCGCCGAGGCCCGTGCCCTCGCCGAGCGGGCCCGGGCCGGCACGCTCACCCTGGACGACGTGAGCGGCGGCACCTTCACAATCAGCAACCTCGGCATGTACGGCATCGACGACTTCACCGCCGTCATCAACCCGCCCCAGGCGGCGATCCTCTCGGTCGGCGCCGTCGCGCCGACCCCGGTGGTGCGCGACGGAGCGCTCGCGATCGGCACGACGATGAAGGTCACCCTCACGGTCGACCATCGGGCACTCGACGGCGCCGGTGCGGCGGCCTTCCTCGCCGACCTGCGCCGCGTGCTCGAGCACCCCCTCGGCCTCGTGCTCTAGCGACCCGATGGGACGCCCGGGCACGGTCCCAGCCGACGACGGCGGCGCCTGAGCGTGGGGCCGCGCGCCGAGGAGCCGGCCCTCGCGCCCCTCGACGAGTCCTTCGAGCGGGCGCTCATCGTCGTCGCCCACCCCGACGACGTCGACTACAGCGGCCTCGGTGCCGCCGCTCACCGCTGGACGGCGCGCGGCAAGCACGTCGCCTACCTCGTCTGCTCGAGAGGCGAGGCGGGAATCGACGCCCTGGAACCGGAGGCGGCGGCGCCCCTGCGCTGCGCCGAGCAGCTCGCCGCCGCGCGCGCCGTCGGGGTGCGCGCGGTCGAGTTCGCCGAGTTCGCCGACGGTGCCATCGAGTACAGCGTGGCCCTCCGCTGCCGGATCGCGGCGGCGATCCGGCGGCACCGTCCCGGCGCCGTCTTCACGCTCAGCCCGCACGCGCGCGGCGGGGGCGGCGGGCTCAACCTGGCAGACCACCGCGTCGTCGCCCGAGCGGCGCTCGACGCCGTGCGCGACGCCGCCAACCGCTGGGTCTGCCGGGAGCTTCTCCGCGAGGGGCTCGAGCCGTGGCACGGCGTGCACCTCGCGGCCTGCGCCACCTCGCCGCGGCCGACGCATGCCCTCGACCTCACGGGCTCGGTCGAGGCCGGCGTCGCGGGCCTGCTCGAGCACCGCGCCTACCTGGCGTCCGTCGGCAGCCCCGAGGGTGCCGCGCGCGCCCTGCGCGCGAGCCTGGCCGCGGCGGGGACGGCCGCCGGCTGCGAGGCCGCGCTCGCGCTGGAGGTGCTCGCCCTGTGACCTGCGCCCACCGCGCGCTCGTGCGCTGGGTCGCGGACACCCGGCCGACGCGGACGCGCGCCCCGCGCCGCCGCTGACCGCCGAGGAGCTCGACGCAGGCCGTCGCAGGCGAGCTCTCACCGGGCTGCCGAGACCACGGGCGCGGCGCCTCTCGGCGGGTCCCTCGCGAGCGTCGGGGGCGCGCCGGCACCGGCGGTGGGCCGCTCGCCTCGCCGCTCGCGCAGCCGGTGGTTAGCCTCGACCCGTGCGCACGGACCTCCTCGCCGGGGAGCGGGCACCGAACCGGCTGAGCCCCTGGCGGTTCGTGCTCGTGTTCGGCGTCGTGAGCATGCTCGCCGACTTCGTCTACGAGGGCGCCCGCAGCATCGTCGGCCCGTACCTCGCCACCTTCGGCGCGAGCGCCGCCGTCGTCGGCGTGGTGACCGGCGCGGGCGAGGCCGCGGCGCTGCTCTTCCGCTTCGTCACCGGGCCGCTGTCGGACCGCACCCGCCGCTACTGGCCGATCACCATCGCCGGCTACGTCATCACCGTGGCCGCCGTGCCGCTGCTCGCCGCGGTCGCCACGCTCTGGCAGGCGGCGGTCGCCGTCGTCGCCGAGCGCTTCGGGAAGGCGGTGCGCACCCCGGCGCGCGACACGATGCTCGGCCACGCCAGTGCCGGCCTGGGCCGCGGACGGGCGTTCGCGGTCCACGAGGCCCTCGACCAGTCCGGCGCCCTCCTCGGGCCGTTGGTGGTCGCCGGCATGATCGCGCTCTCCGGCTTCCGGCTCGGGTTCGCCGTACTCGCGATCCCCGGGGCGCTCGCGGTCGCCCTGCTCGGGCACCTCCGCCGTGCCGTGCCGACCCCTGCCGCCTACGACCCCGTCGGCAGCGACGCCGTCGCCGCTGCTCGCGCCGGCACGCCCGAGCCGTGGTGGCGCTTCTCTCGCCGCTTCTGGGCCTACAGCGCGTTCACGGCCCTCACGATGCTGGGCTTCGCCACCTTCGGCGTCCTCGCCTACCACCTCGCCGTGGCCCGCGTCCTGCCCGCCTGGCAGATCCCGATCGTCTATGCCGCGGCCATGGGCGTCGACGCGCTCGCGGCGCTCGCCTCTGGCTGGTGCTACGACCGGATCGGTCTCCGAGGCCTCCTCGCGCTCCCGGCGCTGACCGCCGTCGTACCGTTCCTCGCCTTCAGCGACCGGCCGGTGCTCGCCTGGATCGGGGCCCTCGTGTGGGGTGCGGCCGTCGGGGTGCACGAGTCGACGATGCGCGCCGCGGTCACCGACCTCGTGCCCGCCGCCCGTCGCGGCACCGGCTACGGCACCTTCACCGCGGCCTACGGGCTGGCGTGGCTTGGCGGCAGCGCGATCATCGGCGCCCTCTACGACACCTCGCTCGCCGGCCTGCACGTGTTCGTCCTCGCGACGCAGGCCGCCGCGCTCGTCGCGTTCGTGCCGATGGCGCTCGGCCGTACCGGCGCCGCCAGCCCGCCGTGAGCGTCGCCACCCTGGCGCCGCCTCGCCCGGCCTACGTCGGCGAGGCGGCGCCCACGAGCCCCGCGAGGTGCCGCCAGAAGGCGGCGAGCGCCGGTGGGTGGGAGCGGCGGCGGCGCACGGCGCGAAGCTCGCGCTCGAGCGCGGCGCGGGCCGTGGCGAGGCAGGTGATCCGCCCCGCGGCGATGTCGCCCTCGACGGCGAGGCGCGGCAGCACGGCGTAGCCGATGCCGGCGAGCACGCCGCCGCGCACCGCGTCGATCTGGTCGAGCTCGAGCACCGGGCCGCGTCGGTAGGCGGCGCCGAGCAGCTGCGCGGCGAGCGCCTCGGTCCCCGACCCGTCCTCGCGCGCGAGGTAGCGGTGCTCGGCGAGGTCGTCGGCGGTCACCGGGGCGACCTGCGCGAGCGGGTGGCCGCTCGAGGCCACGAGGACGAGCTCGTCGCGCTCGATCGTCAGCACCTCGAAGCCGTCGCACTCGCCGGGCCCCTCGATGAGGGCGCAGTCGACCTCGGCGCGCTCGAGCAGCTCGAGCGCCCGCGCCGTGTTCACGAGGCGCGCCTGGACCTCGAGCGCGGGGTGGCGGGCGACGAAGGGTGCGAGCCACCTCGGGAGGCGGTAGATGCCGACGGTGTTGCTCGCGGCGAGGCGCAGGCGCCCCGAGCCGAGGCTCCGGCGCGAGGCGACGACCTCCTCGAGCGCCCGCAGCGCGCCGAGCACGCCGGAAGCGGCGGGCACGAGGGCGGCTCCCTCGGCGGTCAGGCGCACGCGTCGGCCGACCCGTTCGAGGAGCGGGAGGCCGACGAGCGCCTCGAGCGAGCGCAGCTGGTGGCTCACCGCCGGCTGGCTGCAGCCGAGCTCCTCGGCGGCCCGCGTGACGTGCTCGTGGCGCGCGACCGCCACGAACGCCCGCAGCTGGGCGAGCGTGATTTCGCTGCCCGGTGGAGGATCGCTTTCCATTCTGAAAATTTATCCAAATGAGAGAAATGATTCGTTGGACCGTGGGACGGCGCGCCCGTACGCTTCGCTGCCCAGTGGAGGCGGCGAACGAGCGCGCGATCGCGGTGCCGGGACGCGCGCCGAGCGAGGCCGGCACGACCGTGCGCTGGGCGAAGCTGCTCGACCAGCAACGCTGCATCGGCTGCCACGCCTGCACGACGGCGTGCAAGTCCGAGAACGACGTACCGCTCGGGGTGACGCGCACCTACGTCAAGTCCGTCGACGTCGGCCGCTTCCCCGCGACCCGACGTGCCTTCCAGGTGACGAGGTGCAACCAGTGCGACGACGCGCCCTGCGTCGCCGCGTGCCCGACCGGCGCGATGTTCCGCCGGCTCGACGGCATCGTCGACTTCGACAAGCGGATCTGCATCGGGTGCAAGGCCTGCATCGCGGCCTGCCCGTACGACGCGATCTTCATCAACCCAGAGGACCACTCGGCCGAGAAGTGCAACTTCTGCGCGCACCGCCTCGAGGTCGGGCTCGAGCCGGCCTGCGTCGTCGTCTGCCCGACCGGGGCGATCCTCGTCGGCGACCTGAACGACCCCGCCTCCGCCGTCGCGCGCGCCGTCGGGCGCGCCGCCGTCACGGTGCGGCGCCCCGAGAAGCACACGAACCCGAAGGTCTTCTACCGCGGCGCGCACGAGGCGACGCTCGACCCCCTCGCCGCGCGCCGCCCCGAGGGCGGCCTCTTCGCGTGGGCGCTCCAGCGCGGCCGCACGGGCGGCGTCGCCGCGGGCGTCTCGCGTCCTGCCTCAAGCGCCGAGGCGCTCCTCTCCTACGACGTGCCCCACACCGTCCCGTGGGGCTGGCGGGTGAGCTGCTACACCTGGACGAAGGGGCTCGCCGCCGGCGGCTTCGCGGTCCCCGTCCTGCTCGCCCTCGCCGGGCGGCTGGGCTTCCAGGCGGCGCTCGTGCGCTTCTTCGCACCCGGCGCGGGCCTCGCCTTCCTCGCGCTCACCGGGGTCCTCCTCATCGCCGACCTGAAGCACCCCTGGCGCTTCTACCTCATCTTCACGAAGCACCAGCTCCGGAGCTGGCTCGTGCGGGGAGCCTTCCTCCTCGCCGCCTTCGGCGCCGGCCTCGCCGCTGACCTCGGCGGGTCCCTCGCCGGCTCGGTGGCGACCGAGCGCGTCGCCGGCGCGTTCGGCGTCGCTCTCGCGCTCGCCGCAGCGTGCTACACGGCCTGGCTGTTCGCCCAGGCGACGGCGCGCGACCTGTGGCAGAGCCCCCTCCTCGCCCCGCACCTCGCCGTGCAGGCAGCGCTCCTCGGTGCAGCGACGGCGCTCCTCGCTGGCGAGGCGCTCGGTCCGGCGACGGTACGCCCCCTGCTCGCCTGGCTGGTCTGCTCGTCGGCCGCCGCCCACCTCGCGCTCGTCGGGGCCGAGGTGACGACGGCGCACCCGAGCGCGCACGGCCGCCTCGCCGTGCGCGAGATGACCCGAGGCAGCCAGGCGGTCGCCTTCTGGGTCGGCATCCTCGCCGTCGCCGTGGCGCTCGCCGCGCCGCTCGTCGGGGCGATCGCCGCGGCCTTCGCCCTCGGCGGCGTCCTCGCCCACGAGCACGCCTTCGTGCGCGCCGGCCAGTCCGTGCCGCTCGCGTGAGGCGGCAAGGTCGAGCCGTGCGCGCCCGGCGGCGTGGCGGCGAGGTCGAGCTCGCCGACCTCGCGGGACTCGTCAGCGCGGCGCGCCAGGAGGTCGAAGCCCGCGGGGAGACCTTCTACCCGGGGGCCTCTCGGGTCCACCTCGGCGCCTTCCCGCCGAGGGAGCGCTGGGACGACTGGGTGGAGCTCGACTCCCGAGCCTGGCCGGAGCGGCGCGAGCGGCGCACGATGCTCGTCCCGACGACGTGCTTCAACTGCGAGTCGGCCTGCGGCCTCCTCGCCTACGTCGACCGGGACACGCTCGAGATCCGCAAGTTCGAGGGGAACCCCGAGCACCCCGGCTCGCGCGGCCGCAACTGCGCCAAGGGGCCGGCGACGCTCAACCAGGTCACCGACCCCGACCGCATCCTCTACCCGCTGCGACGGGTCGGGCCGCGCGGCAGCGGTCGCTGGGAGCAGATCAGCTGGGACGAGGCGCTCGACCACCTCGCGCGCCGGATCCGGGCCGCGATCGTCGAGGGGCGCCGCAACGAGGTCATGGTGCACGTCGGCCGGCCCGGCGAGGACGGCTTCACCGAGCGCGTCCTCGCCGCCTGGGGCGTGGACGGGCACAACTCGCACACGAACGTGTGCTCGAGCGGCGGGCGCACCGGCTACCAGTTCTGGATGGGGATCGACCGGCCGAGCCCGGACCACGCCAACGCGAAGGTGATCTACCTCATCAGCTCCCACCTCGAGGCGGGCCACTACTTCAACCCGCACGCCCAGCGCATCACCGAGGCACGCGAGCGCGGCGCCAAGGTGATCGTCTGCGACACGAGGCTGTCGAACACCGCGACGCACGCCGACTGGTGGCTCTCGCCGTGGCCGGGCAGCGAGGCGGCCATCAACCTCGCCATCGCCAACCACATCATCCGGACCCGCCGCTACGACCGCGAGTTCGTCCGGCGCTGGTGGAACTGGGCGGAGTACCTCTCGGCGTGCCACCCCGAGCTGCCCTGCGAGTTCGAGTCGTTCGAGGCCGTGCTCCACGACCTGTACGCGGACTACACCTTCGAGTTCGCGGCGAGCGAGTCGGGCGTCGACGCCGCCGTGCTCGCCGAGGTCGCCGAGGCCATCGCCGCAGCGGGGACCCGCTTCTCGGCCCACAACTGGCGCTCCGCGGCGGCCGGCAACCTCGGCGGCTGGCAGGTCTCCCGGACGCTGTTCCTGCTCTCCGCCCTGCTCGGCGCCGTCGCGACCGAGGGCGGCGTCTTCCCGAACGCGTGGAACAAGTTCGTGCCGCGCCCGATCCACCTGCCGGGCCACCCCGAGACCTGGAACGAGCTCACCTACCCCCTCGAGTACCCGCTCGCGCAGAACGAGCTCTCCTTCCTGCTGCCGCACTTCCTGAAGGACGGCCGCGGACGGCTCGACACCTACTTCGTGCGCGTCTACAACCCCGTGTGGACGAACCCCGACGGGATGAGCTGGGTCGAGGTACTGACCGACGAGCGTCTCGTCGGCTGCTTCGTGGCGCTCACCCCCACCTGGAGCGAGTCGGCGTTCTTCGCCGACCTCGTCCTGCCGATGGGCCACGGGCCGGAGCGCCACGACACCCACTCCTACGAGCAGTACGACGGGCAGTGGATCGCCTTCCGCCAGCCCGTGCTGCGCGCCGCGCGCGAGCGCCTCGGGCAGCCCGTCGCCGACACCCGGGCGGTGAACCCAGGCGAGGTCTGGGAGGAGAACGAGTTCTGGATCGAGCTCTCCTGGCGCATCGACCCCGACGGCGAGCTCGGCATCCGCCGCTACTTCGAGTCGCGCACCTCGCCGGGGACGAAGCTCGGCGTCGACGAGTACTACGGCTACCTCTTCGAGCACTCCGTTCCCGGCCTCGCCGAGGCCGCCGCGGACCAGGGCTGCACGCCCCTCGAGTACATGCGCCGCTACGGGGCCTTCGAGATCGCCTCGGGCGTCGGCCAGCGCCACGAGGAGCCGGTGCCCGACGCCGAGCTCGTCGACGTCGCCGTCGACCGCTTCGGCCGCGTCTACACGGCCGCTCCGAAGCCCGAGGAGCGAAACATCGTCCCGACCGGGATGCCCCCGCCCGATCCCGAGGGTCGGCGCGCCGTCGGGGTGCTCGTCGACGGCGTGGTGCGCCGGGGGTTCCCGACGCCGTCGGGCCGGCTCGAGTTCTACAGCTCGACGCTCGCTGCATGGGGCTGGCCCGAGCACGCCCTGCCCGGCTACATCCGCAGCCACGTCCACCCCCGTGCGCTCGAACCGGGCCAGGCCGTCCTGCTCTCGACCTTCCGCCTCCCGACGCAGGTGCACACCCGCTCGGCCAACGCGAAGTGGCTCGACGAGCTCGCGCACGCCAACCCGGTGTGGATCCACCCGAGCGACGCCGAGCGCTTCGGCATCGCGGCGACCGGGGACCTCGTGCGCGTCGAGACGGCGATCGGCCACTTCGTGGCGCGTGCCTACGTCACCGAGGGCATCCGCCCCGGCGTCGTCGCCTGCAGCCACCACATGGGGCGCTGGAAGCCGGAGGGCCATCGGCTGGGTCAGGGCCAGGCCATGGCGACCGTCGGGCTCGAGCGCTCGCCGTCGAGCTGGGCGCTCAGACGCCGGGCAGGCGTCGCCCCCTACCGCTCGGCCGACGCGGACACCTCGCGGATCTGGTGGACCGACGTGGGCGTGCACCAGAACCTCACCTTCCCGGTCCAGCCCGACCCGATCTCCGGGATGCACTGCTGGCACCAGGCCGTACGGGTCGGGCCGGCACGGCCCGGGGACGCCTTCGGCGACGTCGTCGTCGACACGGCGAAGGCCCGGGACGTCTACCGGCGCTGGCTCGCCCTGACGCGTCCGGCCGACCGGTTCTCGCCCGACGGGACCCGCCGCCCCTCCTGGCTGATGCGCCCGCTCCGGCCGGCCGACGCGGCCTGGGCGCTCCCGTCGGGACCGTGAGCGCGCCGGCGGTCACGCGCCGGCAGGCGCCGGCGGCGGGGCGCTCCGAGCTGCTGCGCGCCCTCGGCGCGCTCTGCGAGCGACCGTCCCCCGAGCACCGCCGGATCGCCGCGTCGCTCGGCCTCCCGCTCCCGAGTGGCGAGGAGCACACGGCTACCTTCGTCCTCGAGTGCCCGCCGTACGCGTCGGTCTACCTCGGGCCCGACGGCATGCTCGGCGGCGAGGCGACCGACCGCGTCGCGGGGTTCTGGCGCGCGCTCGGCTGCGAGCCGCCCACCGAGCCGGACCACCTCGCGAGCATCCTCGCCCTGCTCGCCGCCCTCGGGGAGCTCGAGGCGGGCGAGGCGCCCGGCTCGTCACGGCGCGCCCGGATCGCCCGGGCTCGCGAGGTGCTCCTCGTCGAGCACCTGTGGTCGTGGGTGCCGGTTTTCCTCGTCGCCGTGCGCGAGGCGGGCAGCCCCCCCTACCGGCGCTGGGCGCGCCTCGTCGGGGCGGCGCTCGCCATGCCAGCGGGAGGTGCGAGCGCGCGCCGCGCCCGAGCGTCCGCGCACCTCCCCCTCGCGCTGCGCGCGGCGCCGGCGGTAGCGGAGGAGGGTGTCGACGACGTCGCCCGCCTCGCCACCGTCGCGATCCGCTCGGGCATGGTGCTGACGCGCCGGCGCCTCGCCAGCGGGGCGGGGAGGCTCGGGCTCGCGGCACGCGTCGGCGAGCGGCGCTTCGCGCTCGAGGCCCTGCTCGCCGCCGACCGGCGGGCGACGCTCGCCTGGCTGGCGCGCGAGGCGGGCCGCTGGGAGCGGCTCCACCGGGCCGCCCCCCAGCCGCACGCGGGCATCCGCGCCTTCTGGCAGGGGCGCGCGCGAGCGACCGCCGCCCTGCTCGCCCGCCTCGCGCCCTAGCGACGCCCGGGCGCGCACCGCCTCGTCGGCGGCGCCTCAGTGGTAGAGGGAGGCGCCCTGGGCGATGAACTCCTCGGACTTCTGGCGCATCCCCGCCGCGATCGCGTCGGCCTCGGTCAGCCCCGAGCGCGCCGCGAGCTCGCGCACGTCCTGGGTGATGCGCATCGAGCAGAACTTCGGCCCGCACATCGAGCAGAAGTGGGCGGTCTTGGCCGCCGGCGCCGGCAGCGTCTCGTCGTGGAGGGCGCGAGCGGTCTCGGGGTCGAGCGCCAGGTTGAACTGGTCCTCCCACCGGAAGGCGAAGCGCGCCGCGGAGAGGGTGTCGTCCCACGCCTGCGCGCCCGGGTGCCCCTTGGCGAGGTCGGCCGCGTGCGCCGCGATCTTGTAGGCGATGAGCCCCTGCTTCACGTCCTCGCGGTCGGGCAGCCCGAGGTGCTCTTTCGGCGTGACGTAGCAGAGCATCGCCGCACCTGCTGCGCCGATCATCGCCCCGCCGATCGCCGACGTGATGTGGTCGTAGCCGGGCGCGACGTCCGTCGTGATCGGGCCGAGGGTGTAGAAGGGGGCGCCCCGGCACAGTGTCGCCTCGCGCTCGACGTTCTCCTCGATCTTGTGCATCGGGACGTGCCCGGGACCCTCCACCATGACCTGGACATCGTGGCGCCAGGCCAGCTCGGTCAGCTCCCCGAGCGTCTCGAGCTCGGCGAACTGCGCCGCGTCGTTCGCGTCGGCGATCGACCCCGGCCGCAGCCCGTCGCCGAGGGAGACGGCCACGTCGTAGGCGGCGAGGATCTCGCAGATCTCCTCGAAGTGGGTGTAGAGGAAGTTCTCCTCGTGGTGCGCGAGGCACCAGGCGGCCATGATCGAGCCGCCCCGGCTCACGATGCCCGTCACGCGGCTCGCGGTGAGCGGCACGTAGCGCAGGAGCACGCCGGCGTGGATCGTGAAGTAGTCGACCCCCTGCTCGGCCTGCTCGACGAGCGTGTCGCGATACAGCTCCCAGGTGAGCTCCGCCGGCCGGCCGTCCACCTTCTCGAGCGCCTGGTAGATCGGGACGGTCCCCACCGGGACCGGCGAGTGGCGCAGGATCTGCTCGCGCGTCGTGTGGATGTCGGGGCCGGTCGACAGGTCCATCACCGTGTCGGCTCCCCAGCGCGTCGCGAACGCGAGCTTGGCCACCTCCTCGTCGATCGAGGAGGTCACCGCCGAGTTGCCGATGTTCGCGTTCACCTTGACGAGGAAGCGCCGGCCGATGACCATCGGCTCGGACTCGGGGTGGTTGACGTTCGCCGGCAGGATCGCCCGTCCGGCGGCGAGCTCCTCGCGGACGACCTCGGGCTCGACGCCCTCGCGCCGTGCGGCGAAGGCCATCTCGGGCGTGATCTCCCCGCGGCGCGCGTAGTGCCGCTGCGTCACCGTCCGCCCCGGACGCGCCCGCAGCGGACGCGCCCGGGGCGCGCCGGCGGGGCGCCCCCCGGCGACGCCGGCTCGCCGGAGCCTCGCGCGCCCGTCGTCGCGCGCCGAGGCGGCGCGGCCCTCGTAGGCCTCCACGTCGCCACGACCGAGGATCCAGGGCCGGCGGAGCGCCGGCAGACTAGCCCCGCCCTCTGCACCCGGACCGCTCGTGTCGTAGAGGAGGAGCGAGGAGCGGCCGCCCGAGGGCTCGCTCAGGACGACCTCGGTGAAGGGCACCCGGACGCCGAAGCGTGGCTCCTCGAGGTAGATCTTGCGACGCGTCGCGTGCATCGTGCCTCCCTCCGCCGGCATGACCCGGATCAGGTTCGACGGTCGGCGCCGGTGGCGCCCTCTCAGCCCGCTGTGGGCTCCCGTGCACCACGATTCTTACCCACCGGGCACCGTTCGTGTCACCGCCCGTGACGGCCCTCGTCGAGCCTCGCGAGGACGGGCATCCCCGAGCGTCGGGCAGGAGCACCGTCCCCGAACTTGACCGCCACCGCGAGTTGGTATACCTTTGCATACAAGCCGTCCGCCCCGAGCGGGAGGGAGAAGGCCCGCCGCAGGCGGGTTGGGCAGCGGACGGTTCGCCGGCGATCGCGTGGAGTGACAAGGGGGAGCACCATGTCGACCGGAGCCGTCCCGACCGCACAGTCCAGTTCGCGCCACCTCGAGCGCCGACCGAGACGGAGGCTCGGTTCCGCCGCCGTCGCCGGCCTGGCCGCCGCACTGGCCACGGCCCTCGCCGGCACGCCGGCGCTCGCCGCGCCTCGGCGCGCGGCGCACGGCACGGCCGTCGCGCACAAGGCGAAGGGCAAGAAGAAGCGGCTCAGCCAGGCGAACATCACGGTCACGGGGAACTACACGGCCGACATGCTCCCGGCGTGGGTCGCCGAGAACGCCGGCTTCTTCAAGAAGAACGGCCTGAACGCCCAGATCGTCAACTCCTCGGGCGGCTCGGCGAGCGGCGCGATCGCCGCCTTCATCGGCAACCACGAGGACTTCCTGCTCACCGCGACGCCCACCGAGATGGCGGCGCGCCAGGCCGGCGAACCGGTCATCGCCGTCTACAACGTGCGCCGCGGCGGACCCTTCTGGATCACGATCAGCTCGAGCGTCGCGCGGGCGAAGGGCATCCCGTCGGCCGGCTCGACCCCCGCGCAGGCGAGGAAGCAGCTCGCCGCCCTGCGCCGCACCCACCTCACCGTCGCCGTGACGAGCCTCGCTGCACCCGCCTACGACTACGCGGTGGCCGTCTTCCGCCAGAACGGCGTGTCGTACGGACCGAACGGCGACGTGACCTTCGTCCCCGTCGGCAACGCCTCGGCCCAGCAGGCCGCCGTGGAGCACGGGACGACCGACGCGCTCGTCAACGATCCGCCGACCGCCGTCCTGCCCGGCACGGTGACCATCAACCTCGGGCTCCTCCCGCCGGTCGCGAGCGCCGACACTCTCTACGCGGTGACGACCGTCTCCTTCCTGCGGGCGCACCGCGACAGCGTCCAGGCGTTCGTGAACGCGCTCACCGAGGCCTGGGCCTGGGCCCACGAGCACCCAACCCTCGCCGAGCGGATCAGCGACGCCTACAACAAGACGATCGACATCACCGACCCGACGGCGCTCAGCAAGATCTTCCACGGCGACTACGACTTCTGGGTCGGCCCGTCGATGACGCTCGGCGGCTTCACGACGGCCGAGCGCATCGCCAACATGGGGATCAAGGGCAGCACCCTGTCGGTTACCTACGGCCAGCTCGTCGACAACGTCTTCGTCAAGAACGCGCTGCGGCAGCTGCCCGCGTACCTGCGCAACAAGCTGCCGGCATCGCTGCGCCGGGCGCTGCGCGGCGGCTAGACGGCGGCGAGCCGTCCCGCGACGTCGGGCCTCCGCAGGCCGCCAGCTGGGGGAGATCCGGGGCCGGCGAGCACGCGACGAACCGGGCGCGCACGCCACCGAGCACGCCACGACGAAGGAGCGAGGAAGGGGAATGGACGCCACGACGCGCCGACTGGTCGACTACACCCTCGGGTTTGCGTGGGCGGACCTGACAGAGTCCGCGCGCGACCTCGCCGTTCGTCACCTCGCCGACTCGCTCGCCTGCGCGATCGCGGGCTACTTCACCGAGCCGGCGCAGGCCGCGGTGCGCGTCGCGTCACGCGTCGGCAGCGACACGCCGGTGACCGTGCTGGGCGCGGGCATCACCTCGGCACCTGCCTACGGCGCCTTCGCCAACACCGTGATGGTTCGCGCGCTCGACTGGAACGACGGCATGCTCGCTCGAGGCGGCGGACACCCGAGCGACCTCGTCGCCGGGCTCCTCGCCGCGGCCGAGGTCGTCGGGGCCTCAGGCGTCGAGCTCCTCGAGGCGATGACGCTCTCCTACGAGGTCCTCGGCGCCCTCGGCAACGCCGCGCCCGTCCACGAACGCGGCTGGGACCAGGGCACCTTCATGGGGGTGGCCGCCGCCCTCGGCATCGGCCGGCTCTACGGCCTCAGTGCGGACCAGCTCGCCAACGCCGTGTCGATCTCGATCGTCCCGGCGATCCCGCTCATGGTGACGCGTCGCGGCGAGCTCTCGCACTGGAAGGGCGCGGCCACCGCCGCGGCGATCCTCAACGCGACGAACGCCGTTGCGCTGGCGCGCGAGGGCTTCACCGGGCCCAGCGAGCCCTTCGAGGGGCGCCACGGCGTCATCGAGCAGGTTTCGGGCCCCCTTGAGCTGTCCCTGCCCGTCTACCCGGACGGACCACGGGTCGTCGAGCTCTCGCACCTGAAGGCGTACCCCGCCGAGACCCACGCGCAGGGCCTGCTCGGCATCGTCCCCGAGATCCGCGCCTGGACGGCGATCGAGGAGATCGCCTCCGTCGAGGTCGAGGCCTACCGCATCGTCTACAGCGAGATCGGCTCGCACCCGAGTGTGTGGGACCCCAAGACGCGCGAGACGGCCGACCACAGCCTCCCCTACCTCCTCGCCGTCGCGATGGTCGACGGCGAGGTCACCCTGGACTCCTTCCGCCCCGAGCGCATCGCGGACCCGGCGCTGCGCCCCCTGATGGCGAAGATCAGGATCGTCGAGGACCCCGCACTCACCGCCAACTACCGGCCGCCCGGGCTCGAGATCGCCGGGAACCCCTGCGTCCGGATCACGATCCGGAAGACGACGGGAGAGACCTTCGCGCGCGAGGTCACCTTCCCGAAGGGCCACTTCCGCAACCCACTCACACGCGAGGACATCGACGCCAAGCTGCAGAAGATCTGCGCCGGCGTCGTGAAGGACGACGTGCGCGACGAGATCAGAGCCGCGCTCTGGGAGGTCGCGCGCGCACCCGACGTGCGCGGCCTCCTCGCCCTCCTCGGCAGCTTCGCCGCCGACGGTGCGGCGCGCGGCACACGATGAGGGTCGACGAAGCGCTCGCGACCGCGGTCGCGGCCGAGGGCGTCACGGCCGTGTTCGGGATGATGGGCGACGCGAACGCCCGCTGGATGCAACGCCTCGGCGAGCGCGGCGTCGAGGTCGTCCACGTCCGCCACGAGGGGGCGGGCCTCGCCATGGCCGACGGGTGGGCGCGCATGACCGGGGTGCCCGGCGTGTGCACGACCACGGGCGGCCCCGGCTGCGCCCAGCTCGCCACGACCGCCCTCGCCGCGAGCCGAGCCCGCACACCGCTCGTCGCGTTCTGCGGCGACGTGCCGCTCGGGGACGACCAGAATGCGCAGCACCTCGACCAGGCGCGCTTCGCCGCCGCGATCGAGGCCGGGTTCGTACGCCTCACGAGCGCCGAGCGCGCCCACGCGGCGATCCAGCGCGCCTTCTACCGGGCGAGGATCGAGTCGCGCCCGATCATCTTGAGCATGCCAGTCGAGGTGAAGGACCAGGAGCTCGACGACGACGACGAGTACGTGCCGTCGGCCTCGATCATCGACCCGTCACCCATCTGGCCAGAACCAGACGCCATCGAGCGAGCCGCCGAGCTCGTGGCCGCCAGCGAGCGGCCGGTGCTCCTCGTCGGACGCGGTGCGATGCGCTCGGGCGCGGGCGCGGCGGTGCGCTCGCTCGCCGATCGACTCGGCGCCGTGGTCGCGACGACGCTCATGGCGAAGAACTGGCTGAACGACTACCCCTACCACGTCGGCGTGTGCGGCCTCTTCTCGAGCCGGGTAGCCATCGAGTGCTTCGCGGCGGCCGACTGCGTCATCGCCGCGGGCGCGAGCCTCAACATCTACACGACCGAGTCCGGCTACCTCTTCCCCGCGGCGCGCTTCGTCCAGTTCGACACGAGGCCGCACCTCGTCATGGGCGACGGTCGGGCGGCGGACTGCTACGTCGAGTCCGACGCTCGCCCCGGCCTCGAGGCGCTCGACGCCGCACTCGCGCGCGCCGGGGTACGACGCGAGGGCTTCCACCGCCCCGAACTGACGGCACGCCTCGCCTCAGCACTCGACGACCCGGCCAGCTTCGATCTCCCGCCCGGCACGCTCGACCCGCGCGACGTGGTTCGGACGCTCGACGCCGAGCTGCCGGCGCACGTCGGGATGATCCTCGGGGGCGGCCAGCAGAACCATTTCGGCATCATGCTGTGCAACAAGGCGCGAGACTGGCTCCTGCCGAACCTCCACTTCGCGGCGATCGGCCAGGGCCTCACGACGGCCATCGGCGCCGTGATCGCGATGGGGCGACGCCCCGGTTTCCTGATGGAGGGCGATGCGGGGTTCCTCATGCACCTCGCCGAGTTCGAGACCGCCGTCCGCTACCGGGTGCCGCTCCTCGTGGTCGTGATGAACGACGAGGGCATGGCGGCCGAGTACCACTCGATGCACGCGAAGGGGGTGGACCTGCGAATGACCGCCATCCCGACGCCGGACCTCGGCCGCGTCGCGGACGCGATGGGCGGCCGAGGGTCCCTGTGCCGCACCCTCGACGAGCTGCGCGACGCGCTACGGCGCTTCGTCGCCGATCCGGCGCCGTCCCTCGTCGACGTGCGCATCGCCCGCAACGTCCCCAGCATCCCGAACCGGCGCCGCTTCTACGGTCTCGATGCCTAGACCCTCGCGCGCTGGCACCGGGCTGGCGACGCCCGCTGCGCTCGGCGAGTGGTCGACGACGACGGACGTCGTGCGCAGCGTCGACCTCACGGGCCGGCGGGCCATCGTGACCGGCGCCACCGCGGGGCTCGGCCTGGAGAGCGCGCGGGCGCTCGCGGCCGCCGGGGCACGCGTCGTGCTGGCTGGACGCGACCCGGGGCGGCTCGCGCGCGCCGAGGAGGAGATCGAGCGCGCCGCGCCCGGTGCGCTCGTCGACGCGCTGGTCTGCGACCTCGCCTCGCTCGCGAGCGTCCGTCGTGCCACCGAGGAGGTGCGCGCGAGCGGCGAGGCGCTCGACCTGCTCGTGAACAACGCCGGCGTCACCCCCCGCTCGCTCGGGCCGGTGACCGAGGCCCCGCGCACGCTCGAGGGCTTCGAGCTCAGCCTCGGCACGAACCACCTCGGCCACTTCCTC
Source organism: Acidimicrobiales bacterium (assembly GCA_035294085.1). Lineage (NCBI taxonomy): Bacteria > Bacillati > Actinomycetota > Acidimicrobiia > Acidimicrobiales > Acidimicrobiales bacterium. Next base: position 40,711 of record DATGLP010000006.1, read on the forward strand.
CTCACCTGTCGGCTCGCGCCGCTCCTCCTCGAGCACGGCGCCCGGGTCATCAACGTGGGCTCGGGCGCCCACCGCGACTCCTCGATGCGCTGGGAGGACCCCCACTACCTGCGCCGCCCCTACGACGTACGCGAGGCCTACGGGCAGTCGAAGACGGCGAACGCGCTCTTCACCCTCGGTCTCGAGCGGCGGCTCGGGAACCGGGGAGTCCACGCCTTCACCGTTCGCCCCGGAGCCACCTCCCCGGGCGCGAGCAACGAGCGGCCCGAGCTCGTCGAGGCGGCGAGTCGAGACAAGCGCCGCTACCCGGTGGAGGTCGCGGCCGCGACGACGGTGTGGGCGTGCACGGCGCCCGAGCTCGACGCGCACGGCGCCGCCTACCTCTACCGCTGCCGCGTCGTCGCCGAGCCGGGGGCGCCAGGGTCGGCAGACGACCACGCGCCGTGGATCTTCGACGAGGACGCCGCCGAGCGCCTGTGGGCGTGGTCCGAGGAGCAGGTCGGCGAGCACTTCGCGCTCGGCGCCCCGCGATGAGCACGCCTGGGGCGCGTCGCTCGATTGCAGCGGGGGTCCGCCACTGGCCGCCTCGCCGAGGGGGCGCGGGCGCCCGCCGGCATCGGCGAGCCGACTGGAAGCGGCGGAGCTCGTGACGACCAGCGGTGCCGAGACCGGCACGGTCGCTGCGGCGATCGCGGCCTGCGTGGCGGACCTCGGCATCCGCCGCGTCTACGGCCTGCCCGGCGAGGACCACCTCCTCCTCCTCCACGAGCTCGAGCTCGCCGGCTGCACCTACGTGCCCGCGCGCGACGAGAGCGCGGCCTGCATCATGGCGGCCGCCGAGAGCCAGGCGACCGGGCTGCCCGGACTCGCCGTCGTCACCTTGGCCCCGGGCATCACGAACGCCCTGAACGGCCTGGCGAGCGCGTTCTTGGACCACGTCCCCCTCCTCGTCGTGAGCGGCCAGCACGACCCTGATCGCCGGCCGCTCATCGTGCGCCAGTCCCTCGATTCCCACGCGCTCGTCGCGCCGGTCACGAAGTGGCGGGCGACCATCGGGGGCCACGTCCACCAGCTCCTCGCGAAGGCGCTCGACGCCGCGGTCGCACCCCCCGCCGGCCCCGTCTTCCTGGAGCTCCCGCCGTCGGTGGCGCGCAGCCCGGCGCTCGATGGCGCGCCCGACTGGCGCCCCCTTCTCGCCGGCACCGACCGCCCCGGGCCGCCGGTGGCTCCGCCGGGCGCGCTCGCCCCGGTGCGCGAGGCGCTCGGCGCGGCGCGCCGACCGGTCGTCCTCGTCGGCGGCCGCTGCCCGCCCGACGCCGGTCCGCCGATCGCGCGCCTCGCGGCGGCGCTGCGCGCTCCGGCGTTCACGACGCCGGCGGCCAAGGGGACGCTGCGAGACGGCGACCCCTTCCTCGCCGGCACCTTCCTCAACGGCAACCTCGAGGCGGCGCTGCTCGAGCGAGCCGACGTCGTGCTCGCGGTGGGGCTCGACGCCTACGACTTCTTCAACGGCCCCTGGCGCTACGGCGCCACGATCCTCGCCGTCGAGCCCGACGCGACGAGCGTGCAGCGCGTCCTGCCCGCGCGCTACCAGGTCGTCGGGGACCCGCGGACGCTGTGCGAGGACCTCCTCGCCGGCGAGCTCGCCGGCGCGTCCGCGTGGGAGCCTGGCGACGTCGCCGCCTACCGTGCCGGCGTGCTCGAGCGGTTCTCGCTCGACGACGAGGCGCTCACGATCCCCGCGGCGATCGTCGACGCTCGCTCGCTGCTCCCCGACGACACCATCGTCACCGTCGATGCCGGCTTCGGCAAGCCCCTCCATGCGCTCCTGTGGGCGGCGCGCTGCCCCAACGCCTGCTTCAGCTCCCAGGGGCTGTCGACGATGGGCTACGCGATCCCGGCCGCCAACGCCCTCAAGCTCGTCTGGCCGCAGCGCACGGTCGTCGCCTTCCTCGGCGACGGATCCCTCTACCTGCGCGCGAGCGAGATCGGGGTCGCCGCCGAGCAGGGCGTGGCGCCGATCTACGTCGTGTGGTCCGACGCCTGCCTCTCGCAGATCGCGGTGAAGCAGGACCGTCAGTCGCTCAGGCGCGTCGGCGTCGACGTCGCCGCATCGTCCTGCGAGCGCATCGCAGCCGCCTTCGGCGGAGTCGGCTGGGACGTGGACAGCCGCGCCTCGTTCCGCGACGCGCTGCGCGAGGCGATGGCCTCGCGTGCCCCGGCGCTCATCGGCGCTCGGGTCGACCAGCGCTCGCGCGCGTCGTGGTTCGAGCTCGTCCGCGGCTGAGCTCGCCGACGCGAGCGCCGCGTCAGCCCGCGAGGAGCTCGAGCTCGGCGAGCTCGTCCGGCTCGAGGTGCCAGGACCCGCAGGCTGCCGCGTTCCGCTCGACGTGCGCCGGGCTCGACGCGCCGGCGATCACCGTCGCGACCGGCCGGTGCGCGAGCAGGAAGGCGAAGGCGAGCTCGACGAGGCTGCGGCCGTGCTCGCGTGCCCAGGCGGCGAGGCGGTCGAGGCGATCGAAGTTCTCCGCCGTCAGCCACTCGGGCACCCGGGCGCGCCAGCGGTCCCACTCGGCGAAGCGCGTCCCCGCCGGTGGGGGCCGGCCGCGCTCGTACTTGCCCGTGAGCAGCCCGCCCGCAAGCGGGCAGTACGGGACGTAGGCGATCCCGAGCCGCTCGCAGACAGGCAGCACGCTCTGCGCGTCGCCGGGTTCGAGGAGGTTGAGGCGGTTCTGCACGCTGACGAAGCGCACGCCGCTCGAGGCGGCCGCCTCCGCCTCGAGCAGCTGGTCCGCGGAGAACTTCGAGCACCCGATCTCACGGACCTTGCCAGCAGCGACGAGCTGCGCGAGGGCGCCGAGCGTGTCGGCGATGGGCGTGGCCGGATCGGGACGGTGCAGCTGGTAGAGGTCGATCCGGTCGGTGCCGAGTCGCCGCAGGCTCCGGTCGACGGCGGCACGCACGTGGGCCGGCGCCGCGCACGCCTCGACACCGGGTGCAACGCGGGAGCCGAACTTCGTCGCGAGCACCACCTCGTCGCGCGAGGACCGGACGGCTCGCCCCACCCACTCCTCGGCCGCTACCTGGCGGTCCGAGAGGTCGAAGAAGGTGACCCCCTGCTCGCGCGCGGCGGCAACGATGGCCCTCGCGCCCGTCTCGTCGACCATCGCGCCGAGGCTGCCGCAGCCGAGCCCGAGGACGGAGACCTCGAGCGAACCGATGCGCCTCGTCTCCACCGCGCCGCCTGCCCGCAGGACTCAGGCGTCCTGGCCGAACCACAGGCGCCGGTAGGGGATGCTGATCACCTGGCGGGAGATGCGCACGTCGATGATCGTCGGTCGGGGCTGCGCGACGAAGGCCGCCGTCGCGTCCCGCACCTCGTCGATCGTGCGCGCGAGGGCGCCCGCCCCGCCCATGGCTCGCGCCACGGCACCGAGGTCCGGCGTGGGAATGCGCGCCAGCTCGGCCTTCAGTCCCTTCGCGACGGACTTCTGGTACTCGGCGCCCAGTGCCTCGTCGTTCATCACGACGACGAGGAGGGGCAGGCGGTAGCGCACGGCCGTCTCGAACTCGGCGAGGTGCATGAGGAACCCGGCGTCGCCTTCGACGAGGAACGCGGGCCGCTTGCCCTTCGCGACGAGCGCCCCGATGGCGGTCGTGAGCCCCTGGCCGATGCAGCCGAAGTGCTGGTTCGCGAGCAGCCACGACCGCCCACGGTTGAACAGCATGGTGCTGAAGCAGATCTGCTGGCCGCCCCCGAGGACGAGACCGATCTCGGGCGGCACGATCGAGTCGATGACGCGGCAGGCCTCGCGCGGATCGACCGTGCCCGGCTCGAGGTCGAAGCGCGCCGGGTCGTCGAACGCGCTCGCCAGCTTCTCCTTCACCTCCGGCGTGTGGTAGCCGACGGCGGTCACCGACCGCTCCTCGAGGAGGCGGTCGAGCGCCTCGACGCCGAGGCGCGCGTCGGTGTGCACGAAGCAGTCCGCGAGACGGCCGTCGCCCATGACGACGTTGGGCCGCGAGTCGAGGTGGACGACGCGAGCGTTCGGGTACAGCAGGCCGTGCTCGGTCGTGTACCGATTGAGGCTCGCGCCGACGCCGATGACACAGTCCGCCTCTTGGAACAGCTCGATGGCAGAGCGGGTCGCGTACAGGCCCGAGATCCCCGCGTGAAACTCGGCGTCGTTCAGCCAGTTCTTCGCCATGAGCGTCGTCGCGATGAGCGCGCCGATGCGCGACGCGAGCCGACGGACGGCGTCGCCGGCCCCGGCGCGCATCGCGCCGCGCCCGACGACGATCACGGGTCGCTCGCTCGAGGCGACGATCTCGGCCGCCTCCTTCAGGCGCTCGGGGTTCGGGTACGCAGGGGGGGTCCGCAGGAGCGCGTGGGAGGGCACGTACTCCTCGTCATCGTCGACGATCTCCTGCTGGACGTCCATCGGGGCGCTCAGCATCACCGGCCTCGACTCCAGCCGGGCGAGGTAGAAGGCGCGCTGCACCGCCTTGTAGGCGGTATCCGCCGCGGTGACGCGCACGAAGGCGGCCTCGATCGCCTCGGCGAAGCGCTGCTGGTCGAGCCACTGCACCGCCTCGTCGTCGCCCCAGGCGACCTCCCCGCAGAAGGCGACGAGGGGCGTGCGGGCCCGGCTGGCGACGAGCATGGTCGTCGCCAGCTGGGCGCACCCGGGACCGCTCGTCGTCGTGCACACCCCCGGCTCGCCGGCGAGGCGGGCAAAGCCGTCCGCCATGGCGAGGCCCGCTCCCTCGTGCCGCACCTCGTACTGCTCGACGCCGAGGTCGTCGAGGGCGTTCATCCAGTACATGTTGGCGTCGCCGAGCATGCCGAACACCGCGGAGGTGCCCTCCCGCGCGAACGCCCTCGCCAGTGCTTCGTAGACCCGCACCTCACCAGCTCCCTTCGACCACGGCGACGCACCCGCCGCCGATGCACCTCGACGACGGGCCGACGGACCCGATCCCGCGGTCGGGGCCACCGCGTACCTCGCCCGCACCCCTCGCCACGGCGACGGGGCCGGTCGCCGGGACCCCTCCAGCGTGCCCTCGAGATCGAGCACCGTTGACGCCCGACCGAGACGGCCGTATCGTATACAGTTGTGTACAAAGCGTCAAGGCCCGCCCGCCGCCGCGCGTGGCCCGGCCCGATGGTGCGGCCGAGCGCGGCGGGGTGACGGGCGCGGCGCTCGCGCCAGGTTCGTGGCGCGCAGCGAGACGAAGGGGGGCGAGGGGAGCCGCTCGTGGACGCGACGACAGAGAAGCTGGTCGCCTACGCCCTCGCTGCCGAGACCGACCTGCGCCCCGCGGTGCGGATCGCCGCGCTGCAGCGCGTCGTCGATTCGGTGGCCTGCGCGATCGCCGGCTACGACACGGCCCCGGCGCGCGTCGCCCGGCGCCTCGCCCGCCGCGTCCGCGCCGACCTGCCCGCGACGGTGTTCGGCGACGGCACCCCCACGGCGCCCGAGCTCGCTGCGTTCGCCAACACCGTGATGGTGCGCGCCCTCGACTGGAACGACGGGATGCTCGCGCGCGGCGGGGGGCACCCGAGCGACATGATCCCCGCCGTGCTCGCGGCCGGCGAGGTCGCCCACGCCTCGGGGCGGGAGGTCCTCGCCGCCATCGTGCTCGCCTACGAGGTCCTCGGCTCGCTCGGCAGCGCCACCGGGCTGCGAGAGCGGGGGTGGGACCAGGGGACGTTCATCGCGGTGGCGAGCGCCCTCGCGATCGGCAGGCTGTCGGGCCTCGGCGCCGACGACCTCGCCAACGCCGTGTCGCTCGCCATCGTGCCGAACGTCCCGCTGCGAGTCACTCGTGTCGGCCACCTGTCCATGTGGAAGGGGTGCGCGTCGGCTGCCGCCGTGCGCAACGCCCTGTTCGCGGTGTCGCTGGCGAGCGAAGGCATGACCGGTCCCGCCGAGCCGTTCGAGGGCAGGTCGGGTCTGTGGGACCAGGTGACGGGGCCCTTCGAGTTCCAGCTGCCGGTGAACCCGGGTGGTCCGAGCGTGGTCGAGCTCTCGCACCTGAAGCCGTACCCGGCCGAGTCCCACTCCCAGGCGCTCATCTCGCTCGCGCCGGCAATCCGAGCTGCCGTCGACCCCACGGACATCCGCGCCATCGAGGTCGAGACCTACTGGCACGCCTTCAACGAGATCGGCTCGGACCCGGCGAAGTGGGACCCCGACACTCGCGAGACCGCCGACCACAGCCTGCCCTACCTGCTCGCTGTGGCGCTCCTCGACGGCACGGTCACGCCCGCCTCCTTCACCCCCGAGCGCCTCGCCGACCCGGCGCTGCGCGACCTCATGGCGAAGATCGAGGTACGCGAGAACCCGGAGTTCACGGCCCAGTACCGGCCGACCGGCCGCGAGATCGCCGGCTCGCCGCGCACCCGTATCACCGTCCGAGGTGGCACCGGCGCCCCGTTCGTGGCCGAGGTCGGCTTCCCGAAGGGCCACTACCGCAACCCGATGTCGCCCGGGGAGACGGATGCGAAGCTCGAGGCGGCCTGCGCGCCACTCGTGGCTCCCGCGAGACGCGAGGAGATCCGCGCCGCGTTCTGGTCGCTCGATTCGCTGCACGACGTCGGCGACGCGATCAGAACGCTCTCGTCCCTCGCCCCCCCGACGACGGGCGACGCGGTGGGCGTCGGCGACGACTAGGACACCGAGCACGGAGGGGACAGCGCAGTGGACCACTTCGAGTACCTACGGAACGTCGACTGGGAGCGGCTGCGGGCCACGCCTGCAACCGAGCGGGTCACGCAGCGGCTCCTCGACCCAAGCTCGGGCGCGGCGAACTGCACCTTCGCCGTCATCCGCACCCCGCCGGGCGGCGCCTCGCCCGAGGGGCTGCACGTCCACGAGGTCGAGCAGCTCGTCTACGTGCTCGACGGCACCCTCAGCGTCGACGTCGACGGAAGGCGCCTGAGCGTCGAGCCCGGCGGTCTCGTCGTGCTCCCGCCGCAGGTGCCCCACCGAGTCGCGAACGAGGCGCACGAGCCGAGCCTCCACATCGCCATCAACGCACCCGCGCCCGATCCCCGCCAGCCCCGGGCTCGCCGCGTCGAAGCCGGGGACGCCTCGGAGGCTCGCGCCCGGTGATCGAGGTCGCCGAGCGCATCGCCGTCCCGGTCCCGCCGAGGGCCGTCTTCGAGGTGCTCGCCGACGTACGCGCCGTCGCGTCCTGCATCCCGGGCGCATCGCTCGACCCGGAGGTCCTGGACGGCGCCTTCAGCGGCAGCCTCGCGGTGCGCTTCGGGCCGATGGTCGTCACCTTCCGAGGGCGCGGGACCCTCGAGCTCGAGGAAGGGGAGCTCAGCGGGCGCGTCCAGGCGCAGGGACGCGACGGGCGGGGCGGGACGCGCTTCCACGCGAGCGCCACCTTCCACGTGCTCGAGGAGCCCGACGGCGCCGCCGTCACGATCGACAGCAGGATCGACCTTCGCGGTCCGCTCGCCTCGGTCGTCGAGGCCGGCGCCGCCACGGTCGCGCGCGAAATGACCGCGGAGTTCGGTCGCGCCCTGCAGGCGCGCCTCGCCCCCGAACCTGCCCTCGCAGCCGCGGTCGAGGGCCCCGCACGCGCCGCGAGGCGGATCCCCGTGCGCCTCGTCCTCGAGGCGCTGCGCGCGACGCTCGCCGCTCTCCTCCGCAGGATCGCACGCCCCTTGCGCCGGCGCACCCCCGCCGAGGAGGCTACCGACGGCCCTGGCGCGCCGCTCGAGCGCGCGCAGCGCTAGCGGTCGCAGGGGCAGCCGGTCGGCACGAACGACGGAGGCACGGACGTGGAGCGAGGACCGGTCACTGCTGCCATCGGATCGCCGCAAGCCGCCGCGGAACCTGGCGCCACCCCCGGCACACGGGTCGAGGCCGCGCTCGAGATCGACGCGGTGTCCTTCGCCTTCCCAGGCGCCGCGCCAATCCTCGAGGAGGTGACGCTGCGGGTCGACGCCGGGGAGATCGTCGCCCTCATCGGCCCGTCGGGCTGCGGGAAGTCGACGCTGCTGAACCTCCTCGCAGGGGCGCTGCGCCCGAGCGCGGGCGAGGTCCGCTGCTTCGGGAGGTGCGTCAACGGCCTGAACCGCCGCGTCGTCTACATGACCCAGCGTGACACGCTGCTGCCGTGGCGAAGCGCGCTCGACAACGCCGCCTTGCCCCTCGAGATCAAGAAGGTCCCCCGCGCCGAGCGCTACGCGCGTGCTCGGTCGGTCCTCGAGCTCGTCGGCCTCGCGGAGGCCGAGCGTCGCCGGCCCCACCAGCTCTCCGGGGGGATGCGCAGCCGCCTGTCGCTCGCGCGCGCGCTACTCAGCGACGCCGAGGTCTTCCTCCTCGACGAGCCGTTCGCCGCCATCGACGCCCTCCTGCGGATCCGCCTGCAGCAGCTCCTCGTCGACCTCTGGGCGCGCACGCAGGTGGCGATCGTCTACGTCACCCACGATCTCAACGAGGCGATCGCGCTCGGCCACCGAGTCGTCGTCATGTCGAAGGGCCCGGGACGCGTCGCCCTCGAGCGGGCGATCGAGGCGCCGCACCCGCGCACCGTGGCTCGCTTCCGCGAGGAGCCGGAGGCGCAGCGCGCCTACAGCGCGCTCTGGGACGCCCTCGAGACGCAGCTGCCGAGATGAGCCTGGCGACGCAGACGATCGGGGTGGGCCGGACGGCACGCGGGCTGCGCCGCCTCAACCAGGTCGACCTCGCGGCGCTCGCCGCGCGCCTCGGCACGCTCGGCGTCGTCGCCGCGCTCTGGCAGGTCTTCGCTGGCGGACCGAGGAGCGTGCTGCCCGCGGACGTGGTCGGTCGGCCGTCGAGCATCCTCGCCTCGCTCTGGCACCTGGTCGTCGACGGCCAGTTCTTCTCGTCGCTCGGCCTCACGGCGCTCTCGGTGTGCTACGCCCTCGTGCTCGCGGTGCCGATCGGGGTCGGCCTCGGCCTCCTCACCACGATCCGGCCGATCGGCTGGCTCCTCCAGCCACTCGTGAACCTGACCTACGCGATCCCGAAGGTCGGCCTCGTGACGCTGTACGTGCTGCTCCTCGGTACGCACCCCGACACGCACGTGGCCCTCGTCCTGAGCCAGATCCTCTTCGTCTTCTACTACGCCACCCGCCAGGCGATCCTCGAGCTCGACCCCGGCGTCGTCACCGCGCTGCGTCTGATGGGCGCCTCGCGCCTCAAGCTCGTCTGCTCGCTCGCCCTGCGAGCGGCGCTCCCGCACCTGCTCGCCGCGATCCGCCTGTGCGTCCCGCTCGCCTTCGCGACCGAGATCTTCGCCGAGCTGCGCGCCCCGACCTCGAGCGGGCTCGGGGTCCTCCTGCAGAACCTCATCACCGCTGGCGACGGCGCGGCGGCGATGGCGATCATGCTGTGCACCGCCCTCATCGGCTACCTGCTCGATCTCGTGATCGGGCGCCGGCTGCGCGCCTACACGACGTCCATCGGCGTCGGACTCCCGACGTGAGCAATCCCCTACGCCTCGCCCGGCGCGCCGGCGCCTCCGTCCTCCAGTGGGCGTGCTCGCTCGGCCTCGGGTACGCGCTGTGGCGCTTCGTGCTCGCGCCGCACCTCTCCCCCGTCTTCTTCACGGGGCCCAACCAGGTGTTCTCACAGCTGCGGTCCTTCGCCGAGACCGGTGCGCTCTGGTCGATGGTGCGCGTCACCCTCTCCGAGGCCCTCCTCGGCTTCGCCCTCGGCGCAACGATCGGCGTCCTCCTCGCGGTTGCGATCGGCGTGCTGCCGAGCCTGTTCGCGAAGGTCGTCGAGCCGGTCGTCAGCGGCGTCTACGCCATGCCGAAGTTCGTGCTCGCCCCGATCCTGTTCGTCTGGGTCGGGACGGGGCTTCTGCCCCGCGCCTACCTCGTGCTCGCCGCCGTGCTGCCAGTCGTGACGATCTACACGGTGGGCGGGATCCGCACCGTCGACACCGACCAGGTGAAGATGCTCCTCCTCCTCGGGGCGAATCGCCGCCAGGTGGCGAGGACGCTCATCGTCCCCCACATGTTCCGCTACCTCATGACGTCGATCGCCGTCGTCATCCCGCACGCCCTCACCGTGGCGGTAGGCGCCGAGATCCTCTTCGGGGCGGACAACGGCATCGGGGGCACGCTGTACACCGCGGGCGAGTTCTTCCGCCCCGCCGCGGTGCTCGGGGCCCTCTTGGTCGGGACGATCATCTCCGCCGTCTTGATGGCGGCGTCGCGCGCGGTCGAGTCGCACTTCCTCGGTCGCATGGCGGGGAGCGCGCGAGGATGATGGCGGCATCGGCCGCGCTCGCGGCGTGCCCGGGTTGTCCGCCGTGCCGGGCGGCTCACGGCGGCGCTGACGAAGGAGCGGAACGGTGGCCCTAGAGCAAGAGCGCGAGACGCGGTCGCTCGTCGACCGCGCCTACCTGCGGCTCAAGGCCGCGATCCACACCGGTCAGTTCCAGCCGGGGACCCGCCTTCGCGAGGTCGAGCTCGGCGAGTGGCTCGGCATCAGCCGCACCCCGATCCGTGAGGCCCTGAACCGCCTCGAGTCCGAGGGCATGATCGAGGCCGCGCCTCGAGGCGGGCGCGTCGTGACCGGACTCGACCAGCAGCGCATGTCCGAGATCTACGCGGTGCGCGACGTCCTCGAGGGACTCGCCGCCGAGCTCGCCGCCGAGCACGCCTCGAGCGCGGAGCTCGCGACGCTGCGGGCGCTGCTCGACCAGCAGGCGCAGACGCCGGCGACGGACGCGATCGCCCTCGCCCAGCAGAACACCGCGTTCCACGACGTCATCTACCGAGCGGCTCGGAACCGCTACCTCGTCATCGTCCTGCGATCGCTCGAGAACGCCTCCGCCCTGCTCCCGGTGCCCGGGACGACGCACAGCGTCCCGCTGCCGGGCACGACCTACAACTTCCCCGGGCGCGCCGAGTCCGCCCTCGCGCAGCACCGCCAGCTCGTCGACGCGCTCGAGGCTCGGGACGCTGCCCGGGCGGGCAAGATCGCCCGCGAGCACATCCGCGAGGCCGAGCGCATCCGCCTGCTCATGCTCTCGGGGACGGGGGCTCCCGGACAGGCGCCAGCGGTCGACGGCCCGCTCGCCCGCCCCCATGCCGAGTAGCAGGCGCGCCGGGCGCGAGCTGGAGGGCCGGACAGCGGTGCCGAAGCCCTTCATCATCGGCGACCGCTTCGTCGACGACGCCGACGACGTCCTGGTGTCGACGAACCCGGCCGACGGCAGCGTCAACTGGGAGGTCTGCGCCGCCCGCGAGGACCACGTCGTCGAGGCGGTGCGCGTCGCCGACGAGGCGTGGCGCTCCTCCGGCTGGCGCGACCTCCTGCCCCACGAGCGGGCCCGGGCGCTCGCGCGGCTGGCGGCTGCGATCGAGGCGAACGCCGAGGAGCTCGCGACCGTGCAGCGGCGCGAGAACGGCAAGCTGGCACGCGAGTGCAGCGCCCAGGCGCGCGCCGCAGCGGCGACCTTCCGCTACTACGCAGCGGTCTGCGAGACGGTGGACGGCGATCTCACGCCACCGCGCGGCCCCTACCTGTCGATGTGCCTCTACGAGCCGTACGGCGTCGTGGCAGCGATCACGCCGTTCAACTCGCCCCTCACCCTCGAGGCCCAGAAGCTGGCCCCGGCGCTCGCCGCGGGCAACGCTGTCGTGCTGAAGCCCTCGGAGGTGACGCCGAGCGTGGCGATCGAGTTCGCCCGGCTCGCGCTCGACGCGGGGCTCCCGCCGGGCCTGGTGAACGTCCTCCCCGGCCGGGGCGACGTTGCCGCCGCGCTCCTCGAGCAGCCGGCGGTCCGCATGGTCTCCTTCACTGGCGGAACGACGACCGGCCACGCCGTGGCCGCGGCGGCGGCGCGGCGGATCATCCCGGCCGTGCTCGAGCTCGGCGGGAAGTCGCCGCACATCGTCTTCGCGGACGCGGACCTCGACGCGGCTGCCGACGCCGTCGCTTCCGGCATCTTCCAGGCGAGTGGGCAGTCCTGCGTCGCCGGCTCGAGGGTCCTCGTCGAGCGACCGATCGCCTCCCGCTTCGTCTCGGCGCTCGTCGAGCGAGCTCGGGCGCTGCGGGTCGGCGACCCGGCGTCGCCGGACGCACAGATGGGGCCGCTCGCGAGCTTCGCCCAGCGCGAGCGCGTCGAGGCGTATGTCGCCGCCGCGCTCGCCGAGGGCGGGCGCGTCCTCGCCGGCGGGGACCGGCCGGTGGGATCGGCGTACGATCGCGGCGCCTACCTCCTGCCGACGGTCATCGACGGGCTCGCGGCCGGTTCGCGCGTCCTTCGCGAGGAGATCTTCGGCCCGGTGCTCTGCATCGTCCGCTTCGACAGCGAGGAGGACCTCGTGACCGAGGCGAACGACACGCCCTTCGGCCTCGCCTGCGGAATCTGGACTGCCGACTACCGCAGGGCGTGGCGCGTCGCTCGTGCGATCGAGGCCGGGACCGTGTGGGTCAACACCTACAAGGAGCTCAGCATCTCGACGCCCTTCGGCGGCTTCAAGCAGAGCGGGCTCGGGCGGGAGAAGGGGGTTCTCGGGCTGCGCAGCTACCAGCAGGCGAAGAGCCTCTACTGGGGTCTCGCCTAGCCGTGGCCGGAGGACGACCGGTGCGGCTCGGGCTGCTCGACCCGCTCGACGAGGGGCTCCTGCGCGAGCTCAGGGCACGCCTCCCGGCGCGCTGGGAGCTCGCCTGCGCGGCCTCCGCGCGCACCGACGACCAGGCCGCGGCGGCCCGAAGCGCAGACGCGGTCCTCGTCATCTGGTCCGCCGTGTCCCGCCCGGTCCTCGAGGCGTCGGCGAGCCTCCGCCTCGTCCAGAAGCTCGGCGTCGGCGTCGACAAGGTGGATCTCGAGTGCTGCCGGGAGCGGGGCGTCGCGGTCGCGCGTCTCGCCGGCGTGAACGCGCCCGCCGTCGCCGAGCACGTCGTCATGCTCGTCCTCGCGTCGCTCCGGCGCCTCGCCAGCTCGGACCGCAGGGTGCGCGCCGGCGAGTGGTTCAAGGAGGAGGCACGCGCCTTCCAGCGGCAGCTGCGGGCCAAGACGGTCGGGCTCGTCGGTCTCGGCCACGTCGGTACCGAGGTCGCGAAGCGCCTTCGCCCCTTCGAGGTCCTCCTCCTCTACACCGACCTGCGCCGCGCCCCGCGCGCCACGGAGCGGCGCCTCGGCCTGCGCTTCGTCGGCCTCGACGAGCTGCTCGCCTCCTCGGACGTCGTCTCCCTCCACGTCCCGTACTCGCCGTCGAGCGCGAACCTGCTGAGCGCCGAACGCATCGCTCAACTGCGCGAGGGGGCCGTCGTCGTGAACTGCGCGCGCGGTGGACTCGTCGACGAGGACGCGCTCGCGGACGCACTCGCGAGCGGTCGGCTCGCTGGTGCCGGACTCGACACCTTCGCGGGCGAGCCGGTGGTGAGCGAGCGCCTGCGCGCGCTCGACACGGTCGTGCTGACGCCGCACTGCGCGGGAGCGGTCGCGGACAACTTCCCCTTCGTGGTCGAGCGCGCCCTCGCCAACGTCTCGTCCTACCTCGCGAGCGGCGAGCTGCCAGCCGAGGACCGCATCTTCGTGCCCGGCGCGGAGCACCCCGGCCTCGGTGGGTGACGTGGACGCGCTGGTTCGCCGGCTCGTCGAGCTCACCTCGTCGTTCTCGCTCGCCGAGGTCCCGGATCGGGCCCGCCGGGCTGCCGTGCGCCACATCGTCGACTCCGTCGCGTGCGCCATCGCCGGCTACGGCACCGAGCCAGGGCGCCGGGCGCGGCGCTTCGCCGGCGCGCTGCGCCACGAGCCCGGCGCGACCGTGATCGGCGCCGGCACGAAGAGCGCGCCGGCCTATGCGGCGTTCGCGAACACCGTGATGGTGCGCGCTCTCGACTGGAACGACGGCATGCTCGCCCGTGGCGGCGGCCACCCGAGTGACATGCTCGGGGCGCTCTTCGCGACCGGCGAGGTGGCCGGATCGTCGGGCGCGCAGGTGCTCGAGGCGACGGTCCTCGCCTACGAGCTCCTCGGCGCGCTCGGCCGCGTCGCGCCGCTCACCGAGCGAGGGTGGGACCAGGGGCTGTTCGTCGGCGCTGCCGCGGCGCTGGCGATGGGCAAGCTCCTCGGACTGCGCGAGCGCGAGCTCGCGAATGCGCTCTCGCTGTCGCTCGTGCCGGCAGTCCCGCTGCTCGTGACGCGGCGGGGAGAGATCTCGATGTGGAAGAACGCCGCCACGGCCTGGGCCCTGCTCAATGCGACGAACGCTGTCGCGTTCGCCGAAGCAGGCATGACCGGCCCCTCGCACCCCTTCGAGGGGCCCTGCGGTGTCTTCGACCAGGTGACCGGCCGCATCGAGCCGCAGCTGCCCGCCGACCCCGAGGGCGCCCTCGTGATCGAGCTCTCCCACCAGAAGCTGTTCCCCGCCGAGTCGCACGCCCAGGCGCTCCTCGGGCTCCTGCCACGCCTTCGCGCCTTCACGAGCGTCGAGGAGATCGAGGCGATCGAGATCGAGGCCTACGCCGTGCTGCGCAACGCGATCGGCTCGCACCCTTCGGTCTACGATCCGAAGACGCCCGAGACCGCGGACCACAGCCTGCCGTACCTCCTCGCGGTCGGCCTCGTCGACGGCGCGGTCACGCCCGCCTCCTTCACCCCCGAGCGCCTCGCCGACCCGGCGCTGCGCCCCCTCATGGCACGCATCTCGATTCGCGAGGATCCGGACCTCACCGCGGGCTACCGCCCGGCGAGGAGCGAGATCTCCGGGGCGCCGCGCGCGAGGATCACGGTGCGCAAGCGATCCGGTGAGGTGCTCGAGGCGGAGGCCTCCTTCCCGAAGGGCCACGCGCGCAACCCGTTCGACGACGACGACGTGAACGCCAAGCTGGACGTGGCCTGCGCCGGTCGGCTGACCGAATCGCAGCGGGAGACGGTGCGCGGCGCGTGGTGGCGGATCGAGGAGGCCCCGACGCTGGCGCCGTTGATGGCGACGATCGCCGACCTCGGTGCGTCGGAAGAGCCGGGGGCGAGAGGGCGCGCCACCTCGCGCGCCGCTAGGCCGGCGTCTCCGAGTACATCTTGAGCCGCAGGTCGCGCGCCGCGCTCATGTGCTGTGCGGCGATCTTCGCCGCCTCCTCGGCCCTCCCCTCGCTGATGGCTTCGATGAGCGCCTCGTGCTCGCTGAGGACCGTTTCCCAGCGTCCGGGGTAGTTGAGGGTCGGCTCGGGGTAGCGGTGGAGGAGCGTGCTGATGCGCTCGAGCAGGTCGCGCAGCGTCCGGTTGTGGCTCGCCACCCAGATCTGTTCGTGGAAGGCCCGGTTCGCGCGGATCCTCGCGTCGGCGTCCTCGAAGGGGAGCTGGCACATGTCCCGGTGGAGGTGGACGAGGCGGTTGAGGTCGAGCTCGCTCCGGCGCGACGCGGCCGAGCGTGCGGCGAACTCCTCGAGGAGGACGCGCAGCTCGTAGATCTCGAGGATCTCCTCCGGGCTCTGGCGCCGCACCTCGAGGCCACCACCCGTCGGCTCGACGAGGCCGTCCTGGCGCAGCTTGAGCAGCGCCTCGCGAATCGGCGTCCTCGACACACGGAAGCGCTTCGCCAGGGCAGTCGCAACGAGTGGCGTACCGGGCGCGAGCTTCCCCGTCACGATCTCGTCGCGCAGCGCGTCGTAGACGGAGCGTGCCATCGCGGGCGGCTAGCCCGGACCGGCGCGAGGACGGCGCCGCGGCACCCGGTGCGGACGCGCCCCGAACACGTCTGCACCACCGTGCCTACACCGACGCATCGTCCGCATCGTCGCCGCACCCTCCGTACCGGCACTACCGGCGGCCCGCGCTGAGGAAACCGGTGCTCAGGCTACCAGCGGGCCGAGACGAGGCGTTCCCCCGTCATCTCCGCGACGGCTGTCCTCCCCGTGATGGCGTCGCGGGGTCCGGGATCTGCCCGCTTCCCGCCGTAGCGGAACCGGCCCGGGACGCGGGCGCGGCCAGCCGGGGCGGCGCCCCGTAGCATCGAGACATGACCACCAAGAACCTTGGACTCCTCACGCTCCGCCTCGGGGTCGGGCTGACGCTCTTCGCCCACGGAGCACAGAAGCTGTTCGGCTGGTTCGGGGGGCGTGGCCTCGCGGAGACGGCCCGCTCCTTCGACACGATGGGCTTTCGTCCTGGCCGTGCGAGTGCCCTCGCGGCCGGGCTCGGCGAAGCCGGGGGCGGTCTCCTCCTCGCGGCGGGCCTCGCGACGCCCGCGGCCGGAGCGGCCGCCGGCGCGACGATGGCGGTGGCGGCGAGCACGCACGTGCCCAACGGCTTCTTCAACGCCAAGCGTGGGCTCGAGTTCCCCATGACTCTCGCCGTCGCAGCGGCGTCGCTCGCGCTCACGGGTCCGGGGTCGCTGTCCGTCGACCGACTCCTCGGCTGGGACGAGGTCCGACCTCGTCTTCGCGTCGCCGCGCTCGCGCTCGGCGCGGCGGCTGCTGGCGCGGTGATCGGACGTCGCCGCCGCGCGGTGACGACGAGAAGCACGGCCGGGACGGGTCCGGGACACGAGGCCGCGCGAGGCGAGGACGACGCCTCTCGCCAGGATGCCGGCCGATCTGGTCCAGACGGCCAGCGCGACGCGGGCATGGCCGCGGCGACCGCCTGAGAACGGCGGTGACGAGGTAGCAGCGCGTGGCGCGGTCCTCGCTCGAGCGAGCCTGAGGAGGCGTCGCGGGCAGACCCGCTCCGGCGCCGCCTCCGAGCCCCGTCGATCGGCCGTCGCGACCAGTCGCGGAATGCCGTAGTGCTCTCTACGGTTGACCTCGACGTGCTCTCCGCGGTCCCTCCCGCCCGTGGCGCACGCCACGTACCCGGCCCCCTCGAGGGCTCGACCGGCTCTCGCGTCGGACGGCTCGCTCGCTCCTCAGGGCGCGCCTTGCCGCCGCCCTCCGGCCGCTCGACCTCACACCGCCACAGGCAGCCGTGCTGCGGGCGCTCAGCGACTCGTCCTCCTAGGGGATCCGTACGGTGGCACGCCGGCTCTCCGCGGACCCGATGAACGTGAAGCGCTGCGCCGACGAGCTCGAGGCGCGAGGTCTCCTCCGCAGCAGACCGGTGCCCGGTGACCGGCGACCGCGAGGCCTCGAGCTGACCGAGCGAGGCCGGGAGCTCGCCTGCCGCGCCGTGCAGGCGGCAGCCGCCGAAGAGGAGTGGCCCGCAGCGGTCCTCGGCGCGGACGGTGCCGATGCGCTCGCCGCGACGCTCGCGCGCCTCGAGGAGTCGCTCGGCCTGGCCAGGTACCGCACGGCCGACCTCGCGCTCGTGGGCTCGTCGCGCCTGGCGGGCTCGCCGGCACCGAGAGGGCATGCCCGAGGACGACGGCACGCGAGGACGGCGGAGGGGCAGCGATGAGTAGCCCGAGGCACCTGCACGACCAAGGCCCCACGTCGGCGCCCGACGAGTCCGTCGGCGCCTTCTGGGACGAGCGCTTCGCCTCCCACGACTGGCCGAGCGAGCCCGACGACGCCCTCGTCGAGCTCGCGGGCGGTCTCGCGCCCGGTACGGCGCTGGACCTCGGCTGCGGTCCTGGACGGAACGCGATCTGGCTCGCCCGCCGAGGCTGGCGGGTGACCGGCGTCGACGCGTCGGCGGTCGGCCTCGCCCTCGCGAGCGCCCGCGCCCGCGAGGCGGGGGTCGAGATCACCTGGGTCCAGGCCGACCTGCTGGCCTACGACGTGGTGCCAGCGGCCGCCGAGCTCGTCGTGCTCGCCAACGTCCACCTGCCCCCTCCCGAGCACCGCCGCCTGGTCGAGCTGGCGAAGAGGGCGCTCGCGCCCGGTGGCCACCTCTTCGTGATCGGCCACCACCTCGACTCGCTCGGGCGGGCAGGCCCGCCCGATCCCGAGCGCCTCTACACCGAGGAGCGCCTGCGAGACGAGCTCTCCGGCCTCGTGGTCGAGGTCCTCGAGCAGCGGACGCGGGCTGGCGGCGAGGGAGAGGCCCCGCTCGTCGACCTCGTCGCCTGGGCGCTGCGGCCGCGGTGAGGCCCGTCCGAGCGCCTCGCCGCTTCCAGGCCCGCCTGCCGGGCGTCCCGAGGCCCGACCCCAGCCAGCTCGCTCTGGAGGACGTGGACACGGCCAGCCCATCGACCATCCCAGCACGGCCCGTGGGCATCCTGAGACGCCCGCACGCGAGTCGCGCGCACCGCCAGGGCCTCGCCCTCGTGGTGCTCGCGACCGCACAGCTCATGGTGATGCTCGACCTCACGATCGTGAACATCGCCCTGCCGGCCCTGCAGCGCGCCCTCGCGTTCTCTTCGACGAGGCTCGCCTGGGTCGTCGACGGCTACGTCCTCGCCTTCGGGGGCTTCCTCCTCCTCGGGGGACGCGCCGGTGACCTCCTCGGTCGCCGGCGGGTCTTCATGGCCGGGGTGGCCCTCTTCGCCGCGGCCTCGCTCGCGGGCGGGCTCGCGACGAGCCAGGCGTGGCTCGTCGCCGCCCGCGTCGCGCAGGGCCTCGGCGCGGCGATCGCCTCGCCCACGGCGCTCTCGCTCATCGCCACCACGTTCGAGGAGGGGCCACGTCGGCACCGTGCCATGGCCGTCTACGCGGCCATGTCGGCGGCGGGAGGGGCACTCGGCCTCCTGCTCGGCGGGATGCTGGTCGACATCGCCTCGTGGCGCTGGGTGCTCTTCGTGAACGTGCCGATCGGAGCCGCCGTCGTCGCGAGCACCCCGTTCCTCTTCGCCCCGGCCCGAGGGCGCCCTGGTCGTCTCGACGTGCGGGGGGCGCTCACGGGTTCCGCTGGCGTCGCGCTCGCCGTCTTCGGTCTCGTCCGCGCTCCCGAGGCCGGCTGGACGGACCCGTTCACCCTCGGGGCGTTCGTGCTCGCCGGCGCGCTGATCGGTGCGTTCGTGCTCGCCGAGTCGCGAAGCCCCGCACCGCTCGTGCCCCTGCGTTTCGTCGCCGATCGCCACCGGGCCGGGACGTACGCCGTCATGCTCCTGCTCGGCGGAGCGATGCTGTCGCTGCTGTACTTCCTCACCCAGTACCTCCAGGACGTCCTCGGCTACAGCCCGATCGCTGCCGGGCTCGCCTACGTCCCGCTCCCCCTGGCCGTCGGGAGCACCGGTGCCCTCGTCTCCCGCAAGGTGGGGCGGCACGGGACGAGGCCCTTCCTCGTCGCCGGGCCCGCCTTCGTGGGCACCGGCCTTGTCCTGCTGTCGCGCCTCGGCATCCACAGCGGCTACCCCGCGGTCCTGCTGCCTCTCGTCGTGGTGGGGGTCGGGATGGGCCTGTCCTTCGTCCCCCTCACCTTGCGGGCCGTCTCCGGCGTGGCCCACGGTCAGGCGGGGCTCGCGTCCGCCCTGCTCAGCACGAGCCAGCAGGTCGGTGGTTCGCTCGGGCTCGCCGTGCTCGTCACCGTGGCCGCGACCGTGACGCGCGACCGCCTCGGCGCAGGCGCCGCGGCGATGCCGGCGCACGGGCCGAGCACCTCGATGCTGCTCGCCCGTACGAGCGGCTACGACGCCGCCCTACTCGCCGGCGCTGCCGCGGCGGCGCTCGCCTTCCTCGTCGCGCTCGTCGCCGTGCGGGACGCCCCCCACCAGCCGCTCGGAGGCAGGCAGACGAGCCCGGAGAGGCAGGGTCGGAGCGTTCGAGCGCACCGCCGGGGTACCCGTCAGCGGCTGATGCGGACGTCGGGACTCCGAAGCCGAGGCCGGGCGCGCGCGAGCCGTGGTCGACGGCGGACGGATCACGTCGAGACGCCGGTCCGTTGTCCGTAGCCTGCCAGCCTGCCGCGGCGCAGGGGGCTCCGCCCGGCGGCCGGTCGGCGAACCGTCGTGGCCCTCGGCCCGTCACGGGCCGCAGGTCCCGATACCGGCCGCGAGGACGCGTGCAGGCGCCTGCCAACGGCCACGGGACGCTCGACCACCGGAGGTAGGCAGGTGGCGCCTGCGCATCGCCATGCCGGGAGAACGAGGGCCCGTCCAGAAGAGAGCGCCTCGCCCCTGCTCGCGCCTCGCCCGACGAGGAGCGGACCGGGGTCGGGCGCCTGTGAACGCTGGGCTCGCCTCGACGCGCCCCGTTCCGCCGTCGGGCGGTCCTTCCCTCACCCAGCGGGCTCGCCGGGTTCGACGTCGGCAGCCCTGCCGTTCGCGACCTGCAGGCGCGGGAGGAGCGCCAGGAGGTCGAGCCCGCCGAAGCCCTCGGCGCAGCCTTCGCGCGCGAGGCGCGCCACGAGCTCCGTGACGGGCAGGGACAGTCGGCCTTCGTCGGCGAGGTCCGCCGCGAGGTCGAGGTCCTTCACGAGCATCTCCAGGGTGAACGTCGCCTCGTAGTCGCGCTCGAGCAGCGTTCGCTGCTTGTAGTGGACGAAGGGCGACCCGATGGCGGAGACCTTGGCCGCCTCGAGGAACACCTCGCGGCTCACGCCCGACGCCTCTGCCAGGAGGACGACCTCGGCGAGGAGCTCGGCGGTGCCGGCCAGCATGGCGTTGATGGCCAGCTTCACGACCCGGGCCTCCTCGCCGGCCCCGACCCGCACGACCCGCGACCCGACGAGCGCGAGCACCGGCCGGGCTGCCGCGAGGGTCGCCTCGTCGCCGGAGACGAGGAGCGAGAGGTTGCCTGCCGCGAGCACGTCCGGGTTGCCGCTCACCGGGCAGCGCAGGTAGCCGACGCCGCGGCCGGCAGCCGCCGCCGCGATCTGCGCGGATGCCCTCACCGAGATGGTGCTCATCTCGAGGAGGAGAGAGCCCTCGGGGGCCGACTCGAGCAGTCCCCCGGGCCGGAGCAGGACGTCGCGGACCGCAGCGTCATCGGCGAGGAAGGTCGCGACCGCTGCCGCACCCTGCCAGAGCGCCGCGAGGCCACTCGCCACCGTCGCGCCCTCGGCCACCAGAGGAGCGGCGCGCTCGGGCGAGCGGTTCCAGACGACCACCTCGACGCCCTGGGCGAGCAGGCGTCGCGCGAGGGCGCTGCCCATCCGGCCGGTCCCCACGACAGCAACCTTCATCTCGTACCTCCGATCCAGCACATCCTGTGAGCGCTGCGCTCCCGACGCCCCTCCCCGCGTCGCCGACGCGAGCCCGGCGCCGCCACGAGGGCGGCGCGCGCGCAAGACTCTGGCGACCCGGCGGAGGGTCGCCTCCGGCGCGGCGGAGGGGCGTGAGGATGAGCGGAGAGCGGGTCGTGATCGTGGGCGGCGGCATCATCGGCCTGGCGACCGCCCGCCAGCTCTGCCAGCTGCGACCGGACCTTCGCGTCGTCGTGCTCGAGAAGGAGCGCGCCATCGCGTCCCACCAGTCCGGTCGCAACAGCGGGGTCGTGCACGCCGGCCTGTACTACCGGCCCGGTTCGCTCAAGGCCCGGCTGTGCCGACGCGGCGGCGAGCTGCTGCGCGAGCTCAGCCGCACCCGGGACATCCCCTACGTCGAGTGCGGCAAGGTCGTCGTCGCCCGCGACGACACCGAGCTCGCCGCGCTCGCCGAGATCGAGGCGAGGGCGCGGGCCAACGCCGTGCCGGGCCTGCGGCGGCTGTCGGCAGACGAGCTCAGGGCGATCGAGCCGCACGTGCGCGCCCGGGCCGCGCTCCACTCGCCTCGCACCGCGATCACCGACTTCGCCGCCGTGGCGCGGGCACTCGCCGCCGACGTCATCGCGCACGGCGGCGAGATCCGCCTCGCGCACGAGGTCCGGTCGCTGCGGCGGGGACGGCGCGGCGTCGAGGTCGTCTCCGGGCACGGCGCGCTCGTCGCGGACCGCGTCGTCGTCTGTGCCGGCCTGCACGCCGACCGGGTGGCCCGGCTCGCTGGGGACACCGAGGACCCGGCGATCGTGCCCTTCCGGGGCGAGTACCTCCGGCTGCTGCCGCCGGCAGCCAGCCTCGTGCGTGGCCTCGTGTACCCGGTCCCCAACCTCGCCTACCCCTTCCTCGGGGTCCACTTCACGCGGCGCCTCGACGGGAGCGTCGACATCGGGCCGAACGCCGTGCTCGCGCTCGCCCGCGAGGGCTACCGCTGGCGAGACGTCAGCCTCGGCGACGTGGCCGAGCTGCTCTCCTTCCCTGGGTTCCGCCGGCTCGTTCGCCGCTACTGGCGGGTCGGACTGCGGGAGCTCGTCGGCTCGCTCTCGAAGCGAGCCTTCGTGCGCGAGGCGCGCTCGTACGTGCCCGAGCTGTCCGCCGCCGATGCGGTCCGGGCCCCTGCGGGCGTGCGAGCCCAGGCGGTCGGCCCGGACGGCTCGCTCGTCGACGACTTCGTCATCCACGAGACGGGGCCCGTGGTGAGCGTCCGGAACGCCCCGTCGCCCGCCGCGACCTCGTCGCTCGCGATCGCCGAGCTCCTCGCGCAGCGCGTCGTCGCCGGCGGCGCCTGAGCGCGGCGCGAGCTCGCTGCGCTGCACCGCTCGCGCCCAGCGGCCCCCGAGCACGCCCGAGAGGTCGGGCAGCCGGCGCGCGCCCCACGGACGCCACCGCGTCGCGCGCTGCGGGCGGCTCCTCACCGCTCCGCTCGCACCAGCCGGAGGTGCTCGAGGAGCGCGAGGTGGTGCGTCACGAGCGCGCGCCGCACGCCGCGCTCGCTGCGGTGCACGAGCGCCTCGACGATGGGCCGGTGGAGGCGGGCGTGCTTCTCGGCGTGCTCCGAGCGCAGCCAGTCGGGCGCGTCGTCGGTCCGGATCCAGCGCTCGTACTCGGTCATCACGACGGCGCTGTGCACGCTCTCGTAGATGGCCGACAGGTAGGGGTTGCCCGCCCCCGCGACGACGAGGGCGTGGAAGTTCGTGTCGGCGGCGACGAGGGACGACGCGCTCTCGCCACCGGCGGAGAGCCGCTCGAGCGCCACGCCGAGCTCGGCGAGATGACCGTCGCTCGCCGCGGCCGACGCCTCAACCGCTCCGAGCGTCTCGAGCCAGAGGCGCAGCTGGCAGAGGTGCTCGAGCGAGCCCTGGCGGAGGTCCAGCATGAGGTGGACCGAGGCCGTCACCATGGTCGAGGGGTTGCGCAGGACGTAGGCCCCCGATCCGGGGCGGATCTCGACGAGGCCCATCACCGCCAGCATCCGCAGCGCCTGTGCCACGACCGCCCGGCTCGAGCCGCAGCGCCGCGCGAGGTCGCGCTCGGAGGGCAGGCGCGCGCCCTCGGCGAGGCCCTCCTCGGCGATGAGCCGCCGGATCTGGTCGACGAGCTCGTCGGCGAGCCGCTGCGCGCGCACCGGCCGGAACGACTCGACCGCCACCGCGCCTGGCCTCGGCGCGCGCTGCGCCGCTTGGGTCATCGCTCCCACCTTCTCCTCCGACCTTGACACGCAAGCCTAGGCGGCGTAGAAGGAGAGAGTGGCTCAGCCACTTGACCAGTTGCTTCCCAGTCGAGGGCCGAGCCGGGAAGCTGCCCGGGACGAGGAGGGGGATCGGATGCAGGCCGAGCCCGACGCTGCGTCGCGGCCGCGCGCCGATGGCGACCCGTTCCGGCGGGCCCGCCCCCCGACCGACGACCCCGAGGAGCTGCGCGCCGCGGCGCGCCGCATCCGCCGGCGGGCCCTGCAGATGGTGGCCCCCGCGGGCGCCGGCTACCTCGGCCAGGCGTTCTCGTCCGCCGAGCTCTTCGCCGTCTTGTACCGCTCGGTCCTGCGCCACGGCTGGGACCGCTTCGTCCTCTCCCCGGGCCACTACGTCATCGCCCACTACGCGGCCGCGGCCGAGGCGGGCCTGCTCGACGAGGAGGACCTCGCCTCCTACGGGGCCGACGGCTCGCCGATCGAGAGCATCTCGAGCGAGCGAACCCCGCTCGTCGCCGCGACCTGCGGCTCCCTCGGCCAGGAGCTGTCGGTCGCGGCCGGGCTCGCGCTCGCCGACCAGCTCGCGGGCGTGGACCGGCGGGTCTTCGTGCTGTGCAGCGACGGCGAGCTCGAGGAGGGCCAGACCTGGGAGGCAGCGATGTTCGCGGCCCACCACCGGCTGGGCTCGCTCGTCGCCGTCGTCGACTGCAACGGCTCCCAGGTCGACGGCGCCGTGTCCACCGTCACGACGCTCGAGCCGCTGGCCGACAAGTGGCGTGCCTTCGGCTGGCACGCCGAGGAGGTCGACGGCCACGACGTCGTGGCGCTCGACCGGGCGCTCGCCGCCGCCCTCGCCGACAGCCGCCCGAGCGCCGTCGTCGCGCGCACCTCGGTGGTCACCGGACCCGCCGGCCTCGTGCCCGCGGGCGACTCGCACTTCGTCAAGGTCACGCCGGACCAGGTCGCACAGGCCCTCGCGGCCCTCGACGGCCCGGCAGGAGGGGGTGCGCCGTGAGGGACGACGCACCCGAGCGAGCCGAGCTGCGACCCGGCGCGACCGCGCCGGAGCTGCTCGCGCCGCCGTACCGGACGGTCCTCAAGCCCTACGGGACGGCCCTGCTCGAGCTGGCCCGGCGACGACCCGACGTCATCGTGCTGAGCGCCGACCTCACGCGCCAGACCGAGATCGACCTCGTCAGGGACGAGCTGCCGGCGCAGTTCGTCAACGTCGGGGTCGCAGAGCAGAACATGATCGGGGTCGCCGCCGGCCTCGCCCGAGCCGGTCGCTGCGTCTTCGTCCACACCTTCGGCGTCTTCGCCACGCGCCGCCCCTTCGAGCAGGTCGCCATGCAGGTCGCCTACCCCCGCCTCGACGTCAAGCTCGTCGGCTTCATGCCGGGCCTGTCCAGCCCGGGGGGACCGTCCCACCAGGCCGTCGACGACGTCGCGCTCATGCGCTGCCTACCGAACATGACCGTCGTCGACGTCGCCGATGCGACCGAGGTCCGCCAGGTCGTCGGCCTCCTCGCCAGCCGGCGCGGCCCGTGCTACCTGCGACTCAAGCGGGGCGAGGTGCCGGTGCTCTTCGGCGAGGGCCACGAGCTCGACCTCGCCAGGGCGCAGTGGCTTCGCCGAGGCGACGACGTCGCCATCGTGGCCTCCGGCATGCTGGTCGCGACGGCCCTGCGCGCCGCGCAGGTGCTCGCCGAGGCCGGCGTCGAGGCCTCCGTGCTCAACGTCGCCGTCCTCAAGCCGATCGACCGGGACAGCGTGCTCGAGGCCGCTCGCAGCGCCCGGGCCGTCGTCACCGCGGAGAACCACTCGGTCATCGGCGGCCTGGGCTCGGCCGTCGCCGAGGTGCTCGCCGAGGCGGGGGCGAGCCGGCTGCTCCGGCGTGTCGGCGTCCAGGACACCTACGCCCAGGCGTCGAGCGCCCCCTGGCTCTTCCGCCGCTACGGCCTCGACACGAGCTCGGTCATCGCCGCGGCCTGGGCCGCTCTCGGGCGCGCCGGGGAGCCGCCGAGCGCGAGCGACGTCCCCGTCGAGACGGGCGAGTACGCGGCCGTGTGAGCGAAGGAGGAGCCGTGCCACCAGTCACCCCCGTCACCAGCCCCGCCTCGAACGGGCCGCGAGCGCCGAGCGTCTCGCCGTCGTCGATCGCCGCCGCCGTGGCTGCAGCGGGCCGGGCGGTCGGCCCGCCGCGCACCGAGCCGGCGGCCGTCGCGTCGCCGGGGGCGGTCACCGCCGTCGACTGGGAGCACCGCGCCGACATGGCGAGGCTGCGCGCCGAGCGCCTGGCGCGAGCCCAGGCCGGCCTCGCGGCGAGCGACCTCGGGGCCCTCCTGCTGTTCGACATGAACAACATCCGCTACACGACGGGTACGCACATCGGCAACTGGGCGCGCGACAAGCTCTTCCGCTGCGTGCTGCTCCAGCGCGATCGCGACCCGATCCTGTGGACCATCGGGTCCGCGGCCCGCCAGCACCGACGCTACGGCGACTGGCTCGACGAGGGGGCCTGGCGCGCCGGGCTGTCGAGCTGGCGCGGCTCGATCCCCGAGGACGTCGGCGTCGAGGCGGGCAACGCCCGGAGGATCGCGGGCATCCTGCGAGACAGCGGCCTCGCCGGCGAACCCCTCGGGGTCGACGTCGTCGAGCTCCCGGTCCTGCGGGCGCTCGAGGCCGAGGGGCTCCACGTCGTCGACGGCCAGGGCCTCATGCAGCAGCTGCGCGCCATCAAGACGACCGACGAGATCGCCCTCCTCGAGCACGCCGCGGGCCTCGTCGACGGCGCCTACGACGAGCTCTACCAGTTCCTGCGCCCGGGGGTGCGCGAGAACGAGTGCGTCGCCCTCGTCAACCGCTACCTCTACGAGCACGGCAGTGAGGAGGTCGAGGCGGTGAACGCCATCTCCGGCGAGCGCTGCGCCCCGCACCCCCACGTCTTCTCCGACCGGCTGATCAGGCCGGGAGACACCGCCTACTTCGACATCATCCACTCCTTCAACGGCTACCGCACGTGCTACTACCGCACCTTCAACGTCGCGAGCTCCTCGCCCGACCAGCGAGACGCCTACGCGCGTGCGCGCGCCTTCATGGACGAGGCCATCGCCCGGATCCGACCCGGCGCCACGAGCGCCGACGTCGTCGCCGCCTTCCCCGCCGCCGAGGACTTCGGCTACGCCGACGAGGAGGAGGCCTTCGGCCTCCAGTACTGCCACGGCATCGGCCTCAGCAACTGGGAGCCTCCCCTCATGAGCCGCTACCACTCCTTCGAGCACCCGGTCGAGCTCGTCACCGGGATGGTCTTCGCCCTCGAGACCTACTGGCCGACGACCGACTCGAGCGCCGCCGCGCGCATCGAGGAGGAGGTCGTGGTGACCGAGACGGGGTGCCGGGTCATCACCCGCTTCCCCGCCGCGGACCTCCTCGTCGCCGGGACGCGCTACTGGACCGGGAGCTCTCCGCTGCCCGGCGCCTGAGGCGCCGGGCAGCGGCCTCGGCGTCGCCGCTCAGGTCGAGGCCGGGACGCTCGCCTCGACGGCGGGGACGGCGCGTCCCTGGTCGATCGGCTGCGCCGGGGCGAGGGAGGGCACGGCGAGCGCGACCTCGCGCTCGACGGTCGCCTGCGGCGTCGAGGCGAGCGCGACCCCGTCCTCGAACTCCACGACGCTTCGCGAGCGGGTGCTGACGTGGAGACGGAAGATGTCGGCGCGGTTGTAGTGGCCGACGAAGTCGTGGACCATCCGGCCCCGAAGCATGAGGTCCGGGTCGGTGTCGACGTAGAGGATCTCCTCGCGGTCGCCGGCGATCGGACCCGCCACGATCGAGCCGAGAGGGTCGATGATCGCCGAGCCGCCCGAGGTGCGCGGGTCTGCGAGGAACCGGCGGTCCTCGTCGGTCACCGGCAGCAGCTCGCGCATGCGCGCGCTGTTCGTCCCGCAGGAGCTGATGACGTAGCACTTGTTCATGTACGCGACGTTGCGGCTCGCGAGCAGGCTCGTCTCCTGCATCCCGCACCAGTCGGGGATGAAGTGGTTCGGCCAGCTTGCGACGTGCACGTAGGGGTACTGGCAGGAGAGCGCGGCGATGGCGAGCGGGTTCGAGTTCTCGCCGCAGATGAGGCCGCTCACCGGTCCGATGTCGAAGAGCACCGCGCGCTGGGTCCCCGCGTCCCCCCAGGCGTGCACGAGGCGCTCCCCCACCGTCGGCACCAGCTTGCGGTGCCGGCCGAGGATCTGGCCGTCGCGCCCGACGAACAGCTGCGTGTTGTAGAGCGTCCCCGTCGTGCCCGGACGGCGCTCGGTCATGCCGAGCACGACGTTCGTGCCGGCGCGCGCCGCCGCCTTGCAGATGCGGTCCGTCGCGTCGGAGGGGATCTCGACGCTGTTCTTGAAGAGCGCGACGTTGAACGCCTGGCTCTCGCTGCTCGTCGCCGCGTGGTAGTAGAACCAGACCGGGTGGCCCGGAACGAAGTTCTCCGGGAACCCGACGAGGTCGGCGCCGTTGCGCCCTGCTCGCAGGATGAGCTCGCACGCCTTGTCGATCGTGCCGTCGCGGTCGAGGAACTCCGGCGCCGCCTGCACGGCCGCGATCCGGAGCCTCGGATAGGTGTCACCCACCGTTCTCCTCCTTCTCCCTGTCTCGCTTGTCCCGGTCTCGCTTGTCCCGGT
This sequence comes from Acidimicrobiales bacterium, assembly GCA_035294085.1. NCBI lineage: Bacteria > Bacillati > Actinomycetota > Acidimicrobiia > Acidimicrobiales > Acidimicrobiales bacterium. The sequence continues at coordinate 68,593 of DATGLP010000006.1, forward strand.
CTCGCTCGCTTCCTCCGTTGCCACGAGAACCGCCGCCGAACCAGCGCGCGGCGTTGGCTGCCGCAACGAGCGCGCGCTCGCCGTGACCGAGCACCGACAGGTCGTCGACCGCCCGGGCGACCCCGCCGCGGAACGGGTAGTCCGAGCCGAGGAGGAGGCGCTCGGCCCCGACGCTGTCGATCGCGCAGGCGAGCGCCGGCGCGTGGAACGAGCACGTGTCGTAGTAGAAGCGCTCGCGCCAGTAGTGGCTGAGCGGGTGCGCCGCCTCCCCGGGGCTCGCCTGGTCCTCGAGCCGTTGGAAGAGGAACGGCACGAGCCCGCCGAGGTGCGGCACGACGACGTCGAGCGCCGGGTGCCGGTCGAGGGTCCCCCCGAGCGCGAGGCGTGCCGCGGCGAGCGTCGTCTCGACGGGTGCGCCGATCGCGCTCGCGAGGTTCCAGTCACCGAAGGCCGGCGCGATCGGGTCGAGCGCCGGGTGGAGCAGCACGGGGAGGCCGGCCGCGGCGCACGATCCGTAGAGCTCGTCGAAGGCGTCGTCGTCGACCGCCACGCCGTCGAGGTGGGCGAGCAGCGAGACGGCCTCGGCGGCCCCGGCGCTGCCGACACGCCGCACCTCGGCGACGGCTGCGGCCGCGTCGGGCAGCGGGAGGCACAGGGCGATCGCGAAGCGGCCCGGGTGCTTCTCGGCGAGCGCGAGCAGCTCGTCGTTCACGGCCGCGGCGAGCGCCGCGCGCCGCTCGACGGGGACCGCCTCGGCGGCCGGTGGAGGAGCGGCGAGCACCGCCACCTCGACGCCGGCGGCGTCCATCTGGCGGAGCCGCCCGTCGACGTCGGCGAGCGCCTCGGCGAAGTCGGTCAGCACCGTCGCGAACTGCCGGGCGAAGGCGGCGTCGTGCCGGGCCCGCTCCTCGAGCGACGCGCGCAGCGACGCCGGCACGTGGTGCTGGTGGACGTCGACGGCACGCCCCGGGGCGCGCGCGCCGGGCACGTCCGCGCCCCTCGCCACGGGGTCGCTCACCACGAGCAGGCGATGTACTTAGGCTCGAGGTACTCGAGCATCCCCTCGTGGCCGCCCTCTCGCCCGATCCCGCTCTCCTTCACGCCGCCGAAGGGAGCGGCGGGGTCCGACACGAGGCCACGGTTCAACCCGACCATGCCGGACTCGAGGGCCTCGGCGACCCGCAGCCCGCGAGCGAGGTCCGACGTGTAGAGGTAGGAGACGAGGCCGTAGCCGGTCGCGTTCGCCAGCTCGATCGCCTCCGCCTCGCTCGCGAAGGTGACGACCGGCGCGACCGGCCCGAAGATCTCGGTCCCGAGCAGCGCCGCGCCCGGCGCCACGCCCTCGAGGACCGTCGGCGGGTAGAAGAAGCCCCTGCCCGCGGGCCGGCTCCCGCCGACGAGCGTGCGCGCCCCCCCCTCGAGCGCGCCGCTCACGAGCTCGTCGACCTTGTCCCTGCTCGGGCCGTTGACGAGCGGGCCGACGTCCACGCTCTCGTCGAGGCCGGGGCCGACCTTGAGGGCCCCCATCGCCTCGGCGAGGCGTCGCGAGAACTCTCCGGCGACGCCCTCGTGGACGTAGAAGCGGTTCGCCGCCGTGCAGGCCTGGCCGCCGTTGCGCATCTTCGCGACCATCGCCCCGGCGATGGCCGCGTCGAGATCCGCGTCGTCGAAGACGATGAACGGGGCGTTGCCGCCGAGCTCCATCGAGCAGCTGACGACGCGCCTGGCGGCGAGGGCGAGCAGCTCGCGGCCCACCTCGGTCGAGCCCGTGAAGGAGAGCTTGCGCACGCGCTCGTCGCCCAGCAAGGTGGCGGCGATCTGCCCGGAGCGCCTGGAGGCGAGGACGTTCACGACGCCCGGTGGGACGCCCGCCTCCTCCAGCAGGCGCGCGATGGCGAGCGCCGTGAGCGGGGTCTCCGAGGCCGGCTTGCAGACGACGGCGCAGCCCGCCGCGAGCGCGGGGCCGATCTTGCGCGTCAGCATCGCCGCCGGGAAGTTCCACGGGGTGATGAGCGCCGCGACGCCAATCGGCTGGCGGGTGACGAGGATGCGGTTCGCCCCGGACGGGGCGGTCATGAGCTCGCCGACGTTGCGGACCGCCTCCTCCGCGTACCACCGGAAGAACTCGGCCGCGTAGGCGACCTCGGCGCGCGCGTCGCGCAGCGCCTTGCCGTTCTCGAGCACGATGAGCCGGGCGAGCTCCTCGGCGCGGCCCACCATGAGCTCGAAGCCGCGGCGCAGCACCTCGGCGCGCGCGCGCGGCGCGGTCGCCGCCCACGCCGGCATCGCCGAGGCGGCAGCGTCGGCGGCGGCGCTCGCGTCGGTGGGCGTGGCGTTGGCGACCGTGGCGATGACCTCCTCGCTCGCGGGGTCGAGGACCTCGAAGCGCGAGCCGTCGGAGGAGTCCCGCCACTCGCCCCCGACGAGCAGGCCCGTCGGGACCCAGGTCAGAAGCTCCTCGGCGACCCGGCGGGCATCCGCCGGGCGGTCAGCGGTCGTGGTCACTTGCAGGACCTCCTCACGCCGTCGGCGATGCGCGCGATGCTCGGCATCGCCGCATCCTCGAGGGCATCGGCAGCGGGCAGCGGGACGTGGGGCGTGGTCACCCGCACGATCGGGCCGTCGAGGTCGAAGAGGTTCTCCTCGGCGATGATCGAGGACAGCTCGGCGCCCCAGCCGCACAGGCGCGGGTTCTCCTCGACGGTGACGAGGTGGCCGGTCGCGGCGACCGACTCGGCGACGGTCGTGACGTCGAGCGGCACCAGCGAGCGGAGATCGATCACGGTCGACTCGATCCCGTCACGGGCGAGCTCCTCGGCGGCTGCGAGCGCCCGAGGCACCATCGCGGCGAGCGCCACGATCGTCACGTCGCCGCCGCGGCGCAGGACGCTCGCCTTCCCGAGCTCGTCGACGATCTCACCGTCGGGGACCTCGCCCTTGGTCGGGTAGAGCGACTTCTGCTCGAAGAACAGTACCGGGTCCGGGTCGCGCACGGCCGCGGCGAGGAGGCCGACGACGTCGCGGGGGGTCGACGGTGCCACCACCTTGAGGCCCGGCACCGCCATCGCCCAGTTCTCGACGCTCTGGGAGTGCTGCGCGCCGAAGCGCGAGCCGCCGCCGTTGCCGGAGCGGATCACGAGCGGCACGCTGACCTGCCCGTTCGTCATGTAGCGGGCCTTCGCGATCTCGTTGGCGACGAGGTCCCAGCAGACGGCGAAGAAGTCGGAGAACATGATCTCCGCGATCGGGCGCATGCCGGTCATGGCGGCGCCCATCGCCACGCCGAGGATCGCCTGCTCGGAGATCGGCGTGTCGAAGACGCGATCGGGACCGAAGCGCTCCAGCAGGCCGACGGTCGCCTTGAACACCCCGCCCGCCGCCGCGACGTCCTCACCGACGAGGACCACCGACGGGTCACGCGCCATCTCCTGCGCGATGCCGTGCGCGACGGCGTCGCGGTAGGTCATCTCCGCCACGAGGCACCTCCGTCGGCGAACACGTCCGCCTCGACGAGGGAGAGGTCCGGCGTCGGGCTCGCCTTGGCCCGCTCGGTCGCCTCGTCGACCGCGGCCTGGGCGGCGTCCTCGATCTGCGCGAGGACCGACTCGGCGACGCCGGCCGCCGCGAGGCGCTCGCGGTAGCGGGGGATCGGGTCCCGCTCGAGCCAGGCCTGCACCTCGGCCTCCGGACGGTACTTGCCCGGATCCGCGCGCGAGTGGCCGCCGTGGCGGTAGGTCTCGGCCTCGATGAGGCTCGGGCCGCCCCCTGCTCGAGCCCGCTCGATCGCCTCGCGCGCGACGTGGTAGGTCGCGTCCGCGTCGTTCCCGTCCACCACCGTCGGCTCGAGGCCGTAGGAGCGGGCGCGGTCGGCGGCGGGGTGGGCGACGGCGGTGACCGACGCGATCGGCGTGTACTCCATCCAGCGGTTGTTCTCGCACACGAAGACGATCGGCAGCCGCCACACCGAGGCCAGGTTCAGCGCCTCGTGGAAGGCACCGATGTTCGTCGCCCCGTCGCCGAAGAAGCAGACCGTCACCTCCGGCGACCCGCGCAGCTTCGAGGACCAGGCGGCACCGTTCGCGATCGTGAGGTGGGCACCGATGATGGCGTACGAGCCCATCATGCGGTGCTCCACGCTCGTCAGGTGCATGGAGCCGCCCTTCCCCGCCATCAGGCCGAGCTGGCGTCCCATGAGCTCGGCCATGACCGGCGCCATGGGCACCCCCCGGGCGAGCGTGTGGTTGTGCCCCCGGTAGGTGGCGAACGTGTAGTCCTCGCGTCGCATCGCGGCGCCGAAGCCGGCGGCGACCGCCTCCTGGCCGAGGCCGAGGTGGCTCGTCCCCTTCACCAGGCCCTGGAGGAACAGGTCGTAGGCGCGCTTCTCGAAGGCGCGCATCTCGACCATCGACCGGTAGAGCTGGATCCGCACCTCGAGCGGGGGCGCTGGCGGGCCGAGCGCGGGCGGCTCGGACGACACCTCGTCCGTCGACCCAGCGCTCCTCGCGGCTCGGAACCTCATCGCTCGAGGTGCTCCTCGACGTGCCGCCACTGCTGGAGGAAGCGGAAGGCGTGCTGCGCGGGCGGCTGCGGCGCCTGCACCTCGATCCAGCGCACCGGCGCCCCCCCGGCAGGGAAGAAGGCGTGGACCCCCCCGACGCCGGTCCACACGACGTCGCCGACGCCGACCTCGTAGCGCTGCCCGTCGAGCAGCGCGTCCGCCCTGCCCGAGAGGATGACGTACGCCTCCTCGAGCGGGTGGTCGTGGGAGTTGCCCGCGCCGCCGGGCTGGAACTCGACCATGAACACGTTCATGTGCTGCGCGCCGAACACGCGGTCGACGAGCATCTTGAGCCGGATGCCCGTCACGTCCCCCCCGCTGTAGCCCTCCATCTGCAGCTTCGACGGCGGCGGGAGCTGGTCCTCGCTGAAGTGGCCGACCAGGCCGCGCACCGGGCTCGCGAAGTCGGGCACCGCCGCGCGGCTCCAGTCGGGAGGCTCCCCGAGCGCGAACGTGTCCCGCGGCTCGAGGCGCGCCTGGGGGGCGATGACCTCGAGCCAGCGCGCGCCGGCGACCGAGCGGAGCGCGTGCAGCGAGCCGAGCGGCACGAGGGCGTAGTCGTCGACGCCGAGGCGGTGGACCGCGCCCCCGAGGGCGAGGTCGAGCGAGCCCTCGACGACGTAGATCGTCTTCTCGAAGGAGTGGACGTGCGTGCGGACCTCGGCGCCTGGGTCGAGCGCCGCCCAGCCGAGCGTCAGGTGGACGCTCCCGCAGGCCTCGTCGATGAGGACCTGCCGTCGGTAGCCGGCGGCACCGTCCGGCCCGTCGGCGTGCTCCTTCCAGGGTCGGTCGCCCGACCGCAGCACCTCGTGTCGCATTCGCTACCTCCGCTCCTCCACGCTCCCCGCCGGGGGTCCGGCGGCCGACAGCCACGAGCTAGACGGTCACCTTCGTCCCGCCCCGGCGCCTGACGACGCCGACGATCCCGCCCGGCACGAACCGGGCGAAGAGGACGAGCAGCGCGCCGAGGACGAGGTTGCCCTCGACGCCCTGGGTCCTCGTGAGCAGTTCCTGGGAGAGCAGCTGGGTCGTGCCCGCGCCGAGCAGGGGCCCGACCCAGCTCTGGACGCCGCCCACGATCGCGCCGACCACGACGTTGAGCGAGATCGCGAAGTCGAAGGTGCCCGTCGGCTCGATGTAGTACAGCTGCGAGGCGTAGACGCAGCCGACCATGCCGGCGATGACGGCAGCGAGGACGAACGCGAGCGTCTTCACCCGCGTCGTGGGGATCCCGAGGATCTCCGCGGCGTCCTCGTCCTCGCGAATGGCGACGAGCGCGCTCCCGAAGCGGGACCGGGCGAGCTGGCGCGTGAGCAGGGTCGCGGCGACGGCGCCGCCTAGGAAGATGAAGAAGTAGAGCTCGAGGCTCGCCCGAGGGCTCATCGACACCGGCTTCAGGTAGAGCCCGAGCGCTCCGTTCGTGATCCCGAGCACCGAGACGAGCTGCTGGATCGCCAGCGTGAGCACGAAGGTCACGATCGCGAAGTAGGCGCCGCGCAGACGGAGGCTCGGGATCCCGACGACGACGGCGAGGATGCCCGCGACCGCGCCGCAGGCGACGACGGTCGCGAGCGGCGGGATGCCCGCGTGGTTCGAGACGATGGCGGCGGTGTAGGCACCGACGCCGAAGAACATCGCCATGCCGAAGTTCAGGTAGCCGCCGAAGCCACCGAGGACGCTCCACGCCTCGGTGAGCACCACGTACATGAGCACCGTCGTCGCGACGCGCAGCGTCCCAAGCTGGCCGGTCGTCGCACCGAACGCCGCGAGCAGGCCGATGCCGAGCGCGAAGACCGCCCAGCCGACGCGCGCCCAGAGCCGCTCGCCGCCGGGCACGGCGAGCTGGCCGCGCCCCGGCGCCCTCGCCGGCGGCGGGACGCGGACCTCGGTCGTGCTCATATCCGCCTCACCCGGGCGAGGCCGATCCCGCCGCCCCGCACGATGAGCGCCGCGGCGAGGATCCCGTAGAGCACGACCGGCACGATGTCGAGCGGGAGGACCTGGCTGAAGACCGCCTGGCCGACGCCGAGCGCGAGGCCGCCGACGAGCGACGAGCGGACGCCCCCGAGGCCGCCGATGAGCACGACGATGAAGCTGTAGGCGAGCCACTGGCTGTCGAGCTGCGTCGAGAAGGGGAAGAGCACGCCGAGGGCGGCGCCAGCGGCCCCGGCGAGCGCGGTGCCGAGCCCGAACACGACGGTGGCCATCCAGGCCGAGTCGATGCCGAGGACCTCGGCGGCCTGCCGGTTCTGGCCCACGGCGCGCAGCGCCTTGCCGAGCATCGTCCGGTAGAGGAGGAGCTCGGTGAGGCCGAGCACGGCGATCGCGACGCCGGCCATGATGAGGTAGTCCTCGGGCACGACGATCCCGCTGAAGGCGATGCTGCCGTTGGCGTAGCCGACCGCGATCGAGCGCGAGTCCGTCGTCCACGCCAGCGTGGCGACCGCCTCCCCGACCATCATGAGGCCGAAGAGCACGAGCATCGCCCGCGAGGACGAGTCGCGCGCCGGGACGCGCACGAACAGCAGCTCGGCCAGAGCGCCGACGACGAAGAAGACCGGGATGAGGATGAGGACCGACAGGATCGGGTCGATGCCCCAACGCACGAAGAGGTCGAAGGCGAGGAAGGAGCCGATCACGACGAGGATGCCCTGGGAGAGGTTCACGATCCGCAGCACGCCGAGCACGATCGTGAGCCCGGCGCCGATGAGCGTGTAGATCAGCCCGAGCAGCACGCCCGTTATGACGACCTGGAGGACCGTCGTCATCCGACCTGCTCCTTCTCGTCCTTCTCGCCGGTTCCCCATCCCGGCGCGTCGGCGGGGCCGACGGCGCCGCCGCTCGGCGCGCGCTGCACGTGCTCCACGCCGAGCCACTCGCGCACGAGCTCGGTGAGGTCGCCGGCGAGCTCGTCGGGCCTGCCGGCTCGCTCGGCCCTGCCCTGACGGAGGCTGTAGATGTAGTCGGCGAGGGCGATCGCGGGCCGGACGTTCTGGTCGACGAGGACCACCGTTCGCCCTTCGGCCTTGACCCGCCGCAGCTCCTCGTACGAGCGCTCGGCGAGGATCGGGGACAGCCCGACCGAGGGCTCGTCGACGACGACGACCCTCGGGTCGGCGACGAGCGCCCGCGAGATCTCGAGCAGCCGCTGCTGGCCGCCGCTCAGGCGCCCGGCAGGCACCTTGCGCTTGTCCCGCAGCGACGGGTACCGGTCGAAGATGGCGTCGACCGCCTCCCTGCGCCGCCTGCGTCCGAGCGTCCACGCACCGAGCTCGAGGTTGCTCTGGACGCTGAGCTCGGGGAAGGCCGAGCGGCCCTGGGGAACGAAGGCGACGCCGAGGCGGGCCAGCTCGTGCGCGGAGCGGCCCGTCACGTCCTCGCCGAAGAGCAGCACCCGCCCCTCCGCCGGGCGGAGCAGTCCGACCATGACCCGCAGCGCCGTGGACTTGCCCGCGCCGTTCGGTCCGAGCAGGGCGGTGACGCGCCCGGCCGCGCACGCCAGCTCGAGGCCTCGCAGGATCGGCTGGTCGGCGTAGTAGCCCGCGACCACGTCCACGAGCTCGATCGCGACCGCCTCGCCGCCGGCGTGCCCGGCCGAGCCCGTCATGCCGCTCCCACCGGCATCCCGAGGTAGGCCTCGATGACCTGCGGGTCCTCGCTGACGGCCCGCGGGCTGCCAGCCGCGAGGACCTTGCCCTCGGCGATGCAGAGGAACTGGTCGGAGAGCGCGACGAGCTCGCTCACCTCGTGGCTCACCACGAGGTAGGTAATGCCCCGCTCGTCGCAGGTCTCGCGGATTCGGCTCATCAGCGAGTCCTTGATCGTCGGGTGGATCCCCGCGAAGGGCTCGTCCATGAGCACGAGCCGGGGCTCCGTCATGAGCGCGCGGGCGAACTCGGCGAGCTTCTTCTGCCCGCCGGACAGCTCGCTCGCCACCGAGTCGGCGAAGTCCGCGAGCCCGACGAACTCCAGGAGCTCGCGCGCGCGACTCGCCGAGCGCGCCTCGCGGCCCATGCCGTCGGTGACCATCAGCAGGTTCTCGAGCAGGGTGAGCGACTGGAACACGCGCGGGTTCTGGAACGTCCTGCTGATGCCGAGCCGGATGAGCCGGTGCGGGGACCGTCCCTCGATCCGCTCGCCGTCGAGGGTGATCGTCCCTCGCGTGGGCCGGTAGACGCCGTTCAGCACGTTGACGAGCGTCGTCTTGCCCGACCCGTTCGGGCCGATGATGCCGAGCACGCGCCCGCCGTCGACCTCGAAGCTGAGCTGGTCGAGGACCACCGCGCCGCCGAAGCGCTTCGACAGCTTGTCGACTGCCAGCCTCGGCATGAGCTCGAGCCTTTCCGCCGAGCGGCGCCGCTCGGCTTCGAGCCGAACGGCGCCGCTGCGGACTGCGGTGCTAGGGAAGCGGTGCGACAAGTCTCGCCGTCGCGACGCTCGGTGGCCAGACCGGCCGCTGCAGGGAGCCGACGGTCTGGGTCACGATCTCGTGGAAGGGCGGCGTGCCGTTCCGCAGCAGCCTGAAGCTTCCCACGACCGTGTGGACCACGTGGCTCAGGAGCCACGCCCGGATCTTCGCCTGGTTGAACGAGTGGGTGCCGACGACGCCCTGCTGGAGCATCTGCAAGATCGCGTAGGCGGTCAGGTCGTAGTTCGGCATCACCCGCTCACCACGCCGGCGGGCGAACGCCTGCAGGGTGGCCATCCCCGGGAAGTGCTGGGTCGGCCAGGCGACGTCGGTCCCGAGCACGCCGTTCGTGGCCGCGCCGAGCGAGGGCCAGTTCGGCAGCGTGGTGACCTGCGAGCCGCACATGCACTCGATCATCGGCCGCCACCCGACAACCTTCACGGTCTTCGCGATGAGGTCCGAGTCGTCCGGCAGGCCGAGCACGATGAGCGCCTGGGCGCCGGAGGCCTTCGCCTGCTCGATCGTCGAGGTGAAGTCGGTCGTCGACGCCGGGTACTCCTGGTCGAAGACCACCTTCATGTGGTTCTGACGGGCGAAGTTCAGCGCGCCACCGACGCCCTGGTAGCCGTTCTGGGCCACGATCGTGAACGGGTTCTGCGCCGTGAGGATCGCGATCTTCTTCGGCCGCTTCGAGGCCGGCATGCGCTGCATGAGCCGGAAGACGCCGAGCGGGTAGTCAGGCTCCTGGTAGGTGTAGGAGCCGACCATCCACCCGTTGTCCTGGTTGAAGTACTGGACCCCGACGAAGCCCCCGTTGAAGAGGATCTTCCCGGCCGCCTTGGCGATCGGGACGATGGGTGCGCCGACGTAGGTCGTGTACGGGGCCAGCAGGAAGTCGACGTGGTCCTGGCTGATCAGCGTCTGGTACTCCGCCGCGGCCGTCGACGGCTGGCTGTTGTCGTTCAGGATGGTGATGCGCACCGGGTGGCCGAGGAGGCCGCCGTGCGCGTTGATCTGGCTCTGCCAGAGCTGGTAGACGGCCCGGTACTCGGCGGACGGCTCGCTGAACGCGCCCGTGATGCCGAGCGTGCCGCCGATGGTGATCGGCGTCTTCGTGCTCCGGTGCGTCCTCGGCGTGCCCGCGAAGGCCCCGGTCGCGAAGCCCGTCGCCAGCAGCACCCCCGCACCCAGCACCGATGCCGCGATGCGGACGCCTCGTCGTCTGAGCTGTCTCATCACTACCCCCCTTCCTCTGCCGGCGCCTTGCCGGCTCTCCTGGGCACCGAGGCCCCCTGCTGACACCGCACGAGCGCTCCTCGCTCGCGCTCCCTGCTCGCCGAAAGGTCCCTCCTCGCTCGTAGATGTCCGCTCTCGGCCGCCGCCAAGCGCGCCGCTAGTAGGCGTTGGCGACGAAGAGCTCCTCCGCCGGGAACAACGTGATGACCTGCGGACCGTTGTCGGTCACCACGATCTCCTCCTCGATCCGGGCGGCCGAGTGCCCGTCCGAGGCCGGGCAGTAGGTCTCGAGGGCGAAGACCATCCCCGCCTTGATCTCCATCGGGTGCTCGAGGGAGTTGAGGCGGCTGATGATCGGCCGCTCGTGGAGGGCCAGGCCGAGCCCGTGACCGAAGAGCAGCCCGAAGGCCTCGCGTTCGGAGGCGAGACCGATCTCCTCGGCAGTCGGCCAGCTCCTCGCGATCTGGTCGGTCGTCACGCCCGGCTTGATCATCTCGATCGCACCGTCCATCCACTCGCGGGCTCGCTTGTAGGCGTCCCGCTGCGCCTGGGTCGAGTAGCCGACCGAGAAGCACCGGTAGTAGCAGGTCCGGTAGCCGTTGAAGGCGTGCATGACGTCGAAGAAGGCCTGCTCGCCCGGGCGGATCATGCGGTCGGAGAAGTTGTGCGGATGGGGGACGCAGCGCTCGCCCGACACGGCGTTCACCGACTCGACGTCGTCGGAGCCCATCCGGTAGAGGGTGTCGTTGACGAGCGCCACGATCTCGTTCTCGCGCACGCCCGGCTTCAGGGCTTCGGCGACGAGCTGGTACGCGCCGTCCACCATGGCAGCAGCGCGAGACAGCAGCATGATCTCGTCGGGCGACTTGATCTGGCGAGCGTCGAGCATCACCTGCTGGCCGTCGCGCACCTCGATGCCGGCGCGCTGCAACGCGAAGATCGTCGGTGCGTCAACGATGTCGATGCCGATCGGCATGTCGGCGACGCCTGCCTGCCGCAGCGTGTCGAGGATCTCGCTCACGGCGAGGTCCGCGAGCCCGACCTCGGGGCCGACGGCACCCCGCATCGTCGTCCACGCGGCGCGGGAGTTCTCCGGCCGAAGCCACGGCGAGTACAGCCGGTGGTGGACCGCGGCCGAGCCGAAGTCCCACAGGACCGGCTCGGCGTTGCGCGCGAGCACCACGTAGCGACTCAGCTTGTCGCGCGTCCACTCCCCGATCGCCGTGCTCGTGATGTAGCGAATGTTGTTGAGGTCGAAGCAGAGCAGCGCGCCCAGCTCAGAGCGCTCCAGTGCTTCGCGCGCCCGGCCGAGCCGGTACTCGTGGAGGCGTCGGAAGTCGACCCGCTGCTCGAAGTCGACCGCCATCGCGCCCGGTGCAGGCGCTGCGCTCATGCCGGTGCGGCTCATCGATTGCGCTCCATACGATCCTCTACTTTCCCAGGTAGGAGGCATTGCCATCGCACTGCCTCAGCCAGGCACCCCTTCCCCCGCAGGCCACACGACCAGCGCCTCAGTCATTCCCCCTGCTCACGGCGCTGCTGCCTTGATCCCAAACCTTTGCGTAACCATCGTGCGTCAGCACGCCCGCGCTGTCAAGAGGGGGCAGGGGGTCGAGAGAGGGGGGCAGGGGGCCGCCCGCCGGAGCGGCCGGCCACAACGGCCTGGGGGCCGCCGTTCAGCCGACCCGCGCCTCGACGGTCCTGACTGGCGCGGTCGAGCGCCGGACCACGAGCTCCGGGGGCAGCGCCACGCGGGGAGCCGGCGTGCCGGGCTTGTCGAGCAGGGAGAGCGCGAGCTCGGCGGCGAGCCGGCCGAGGTGGAACGAGGGCAGGCGAATGGTCGTGAGCGGCGGGCTGAGGTGGTCCGCGAGCACCATGTCGTCGTAGCCCACGATCGAGATGTCGTCCGGGCAGCGCAGGCCCGCCTCGGCGAACGCGTCGATCGCCCCCGCAGCGAGCAGGTCGTTGTGCGCGAACACCGCCGTCGGGAGCTCCGCCGCCTCCTCGACGAGCTCGCAGGCGAGCCGGTAGCCCTCCTCGATGCCGGGCACCCGGGCCGCTCCCTCGCTGCGGAGCTCGACGATGCCGGCCTCCTTGAGGCCGGCACGGAAGCCTGCACGCCGCTGCACGAACGACGAGACGTCGCGAGCGCCGCCGATCTCCGCGACCCGCCGGTGGCCGAGCGACACGAGGTGGCGCGCGGCGAGGAGCCCGCCCTCGAAGTCGTCGTGCGCGACCGTCGGGAGCCGGGTACCCGGCAGCGTCCTCACGGCGAGGATCACCGGGAGGAACTGGGCGGCCTTCGTGATCGCCGGCTCGTCGCCGAAGCGCGCCGCCGTGACGATGATGGCGTCGGCGCGCCGGCCGACGAGGTGGTCGAGCGCGCGCTCGAGGCGCTTCGAGGAGTCGTGCGTCTCCGCGACGAGCGGCATGAGGCCGGCCTCCTCGAGGGACACCTCGACGCCGCGCAGGACCGGCGCGTTGTAGAGGTGCTCGAAGTCGGTGATGACGACGCCGATCGTGCCCGTGCGCCCCTGGCGCAACCCTCGTGCCACGACGTTCGGGCGGTACCCGAGGGCAGTCGCAGCCTCGAGCACCTTGAGACGAGTTGCCTCGCTCACCTCGCGCGAGATCGTCGGGCTGAGCGCTCGCGAGGCGGTCGAGGGATGGACGTTCGCCAGCTTCGCGACCTCGAAGAGCGTGACCTTTGCCACCTCAGCCGCCCAACTCCGTCCGGCGGGCACTCGCCGCCTGCGCCTCGAGCGCGACCTCCCGCCGCCGAACGCCTCTCGAGCAACCCACGGCTGCACTCTATCGAGCCCGCCGAGGCGCTCCCGGAGGTCTGCTGCGCGAACCGCTCGCTCGCGGCGAGGGGGGCCCGTCAGCCGGAACCTCGCATCGCCGCCCTCCGCCGCGTGCGCACCCGAGCCCGGCGCCGTCGGGCGCGGCGTCGCGACACGCACGCGGAGCGACTCGGAGCGCGCAACCTGCGCCGACACGCCGGCCGAGGCAGCGGTTCCCGGCACTGCCCACCTTCGAGCGGCGGACGGTCCCGATCCTCCCGCCAGATCCGTGCGCGGGCGGCCGCTGCTGCCTCGCTCGTTGCGCTCGCTCCGATGGCACCCCGACGGGGGTTCGCCAGCCGTGGCCGGGGCGGAGCACGCCGGCTCACCCGCAAGGAGTCGCGACGCGGGCGCACTGGAGTGCCACAGGAACTGCAAGATTCGTTGGCTCTCCACCGGCGCGCCGACGGTCGGCCGAGCTGGTCGGTCAGCTCGCCTGCCCACCCGGCGCCGCGGACCCGGCAGCGCCGGGATCGCACGGGGCCCTCGACGAGGCGCGTGGCGGGGCGCACCCCAACCTCCGGGCCATCCGGCGGCACCTCCGCAGCCACCCGGTTGCAGCGCGCTGGGCGACGCGCGGGCTCGCTGACACCGCCGCTGCTCGCACTCGAGGACAGCGGCGGGCTCGTCCTTCGACGGTGGCTGCAGCGATGACTCGTGGCAGACCGGCGCGGCGCGGCGGTCGCAGACGGGCCAGCCTCACGCGAGAGCACGCCGGAATCGTGACGGCGACCAGGTCGCCCCGTCCGTGACGGCAGCGTCTGGCGGACAGGAGGAGCTCTGCCCCGAGCAGGCGCGTCGCCCGGTGGGGGCGGCGGTCAAGCCCGCAGCGACGCCACACGCGTGGACGCGAGGCTGGCCGCCTGCCCCGTCGGCCGCCGCCGCGAGCAGCGCGCATCACGAGCGGCGGGCACGGCGGGGACCCGGCCTCGTGCCCGGCGACCCGGCCGCCCCGCCTGGGCGCTCGGCCCCGCTGGGACCGCCATGGCTCGCAGCCGGCTCTCGCCGGCAACGGGTGCAGCCCTCCGGCTGGACGCGGCGGCGGGGCAGCGTGCCGAAACGCCGCCACCTGCCTGGCAGCCCCAACGGGATTCGAACCCGTGTCTCCACCTTGAGAGGGTGGTGTCCTCGGCCTCTAGACGATGGGGCCACGTCGCGCTCGGGCCGAGGGCCTTCGCCAACCGGCCGGATCCTAGCGTGGCGCGTGCGCCACGCTCAGCTCGGGGGGGAGGACTCGAACCCCCAATAACAGGGCCAGAACCTGTCGTGTTGCCGATTACACCACCCCCGAAGGCGTGCCCGCCGATCCTAACAGCCGCGCACGGCCGGCCGTCTCTGCTCAGGGCGCCGCCCAGGAGACCCGCCCGTAGCCGATGATCCTGCCGGCCGCCACCGCGGTCGCCTGTCGCCAGAGCGGGCCGGACTCCGCGAGGAGGCTCCGTTCCGACCCCGTCGCCGGCGACACCTCGGGGTCGAGGCCCGCGCCGGCGGCGAGCCCCTTCGCGAAGAGCGCGTCGATGGCGTCGGTCACGAGGACGACGCGGGCGTGGGCCCCGAGCAGCTGGGCGGCCTGCGCGAGCCCGGAGGCAGCGCCCCCGGTGCGCAGCGCGCGCAGCGCGGAGGGCGAGACGCCCTCGCCGAGGAGCCAGGCGCGTCCGGCGTCCGCGGCCGAGGGTGCCCCGGGCGGCGAGTCGGCATCGGTGAGGAGGATTTGCGGCGCCCGGTGCGCCCGGTAGAGGGCGAGGGCCTGCCCGAGTCGGGCGGTGAGGTCGGGGCCCGGCTCTCTGCCGACGAGCGGCGCGCCGAGCACCACGATCGCCGAGGCGGGGTCGACCGCGTCGGCAGCCGACGGCAGGTGGGAGGCCTCGACCACCTGGACGCCCGAGACGACGACGTAGACCGCCGCGGCGAGGATCGCGAGGCGCAGGATCCGCAGCGCGAGCTTGACGGGCGCGAGGAGCACCGGGCACCCGGCTACGCGGCGGGCCGCTCGGCCGCCGCGATGGCCGCGTCGACACGCGCGAGGACGCGCTCGCGCCCGAGCGCCTCGAGCGACTCGAACAGCGGCAGGCCGACGGTCCGGCCCATCGTGGCAACCCTGATCGGCGCCTGCGCCTTGGCGAGGGGACGACCCGCCGCCTCGCCGAGCGAGCGCACGACCGCCTTCAGCGAATCGGCGTCGAAGGGGCACTCGGCGAAGCGCGCCCGCGCCTCGCGCAGGATCTCGAGGGCGCCGTCGTCGGCCCGGACGGCCCGGTCGAAGGAGGCCTCGTCCCACGCGAACGGCTCGGCGAACAGGAAGGCGACGAGCGCGGGGATCTCCGAGAGGACCGCGACGCGCTCTTGCACGAGAGGCGCAACCCGGACGAAGACGTCCTCTCGGTAGCGATCGGGCGGGAACCAGGCGTTCGCCGACTCGAGGAACGGCCGCGCCCGCTCGATGAACTCCGGGAGGTCGAGCGACCGGATGTACACGCCGTTGAAGTGGGCGAGGCGCTTCTCGTCGAAGAAGGCGGGCGATCGGTTGACGTCCTCGAGGCGGAAGCGCTCGATGAGCTCCTCGAGGCTGAAGATCTCGCGGTCCTCCCCCGGTCCCCAGCCGAGGAGGGCGAGGTAGTTCCGCATCGCCTCCGGTAGGTAGCCGAGGGCGCGGTAGTCCTCGACGGCGACCCGGTCGCGTCGCTTGGAGAGCTTCTGGCGCCGCTCGTTGACGAGGACCGGCAGGTGGGCGAAGGCGGGCAGCTCGCCACCACCGAGCGCCTGCCAGAGGAGGACCGCCTTCGGCGTCGTCGGCAGGTGCTCCTCGGCGCGGATCACGTGGGTGATGGCCATGTCGATGTCGTCGACGACGACGGCGAGGACGAAGAGCGGGTCCCCGTTCGACTTGACGAGGACGAAGTCCTCGATGGTCGCGTTGTCGAAGTCGACCCTCCCGCGCACGATGTCGTGCACGCTCGTCACGCCGGTGTCGGGCACCTTGAAGCGCAGCACCCTGCCAGGTCCGGGCTCGAGGTGGCGGTCCCGGCAGAAGCCGTCGTAGCCAGGGACCGCGTTGCCCCTCGTGCGGGCCTCGACCGCCTCCCGCGTGCAGTCGCACGCGTAGGCGTGGCCGCGCGCGACGAGCTGACGGGCAGCCGCGTCGTAGAGGTGCCGCCGCTCGGACTGGTAGTAGGGCCCCTCGTCCCAGGTGATCCCGAGCCAGGAGAGGGCGGCGAGGATCGGCGCCGTGAACGCCTCGTCGCTGCGGCTCCGGTCGGTGTCCTCGATCCGGAGGATGAACGATCCCCCGACGCGGCGCGCGAAGAGCCAGTTGTACAGGGCCGTGCGGGCGCCGCCGACGTGGAAGTACCCGGTGGGGGACGGTGCGAAGCGGACCCGCACCGCGCCCGGCGCCCTCACCCCTCGATCGAGATCGCCTGCGTCGGGCAGGAGCGCACGGCCTGCTCGACGAGGGAGCGGGCGTCCTCGCCCGGCGTCTCGTCCAGGACGTACATGTAGCCGTCGTCGCGGATCTCGAACAGGTCGGGGGCGATCCCCACGCAGACTCCGTTGGACATGCAGCGTTCGTAGTCGACGACGATGCGCATCGAGGCCTCCCCGCAGCGGATGTGACGTCCGAAGCGTAGCGACGCACGCAGGCCGCGAGCAGCGGGGCAGCCCCAACTACCGTGGAGGGCCGTGACGCGCCGCGTCGTGCTCGGCCTCCTCCTCCTCGCCCTCCTCGCCGCCGGCCTCGGCGCCGCCGCCGGCCTCGGCGCCTTCCAGCCGGGCCTCTCGCCCGCCGAACGAGCCGCACTCGCGGCGAGGCGCGCCGCACGCCGGCTGCTCGCCGCGGAGGAGCGTGCCGTCGCCGCGTGCGTACGCCTCGTCGCCGTCCGCCTCCCCGCGAGGACCGGCGCCCCCGCGCCGCAGGACCCGACGAGGCTGTTCGCCCGGCCGATCGCCCGCCACGAGGTGCTCGGCTACGTTCCCTACTGGACGATGGGCGCCCTCGGCGCCGCCGACTTCGCGAAGGCGAGCGAGCTCGCCTGGTTCGGGCTCACCCTGACCCCGACTGGCGTCCCAGCGCAGGGCGGGCCTGCCTGGGAGGCCCTGACCTCGCCCGCGTTCTCGAGCTTCGTGGCGAGCGCGCATGGCGCCGGCGACCGGGTCCTCCTCACCGTGACGAGCACCGCGAGCAACGCGATCGGCGCCCTCGTGCGCTCGCCGCGCCGAAGCGCCGACCAGCTGATGGGGGTCGTCGGTCCGCTGCTCGCCAGCGACCACCTCGACGGCCTCGACCTCGACGTCGAGGGCCAGGGGCGCTCGGGTCGGGCCGGCTTCGTCCGGTTCGTGCGCGCGTTGCGCGCCCGGCTCTCGGCGCTCGACCCGGCGGCGGAGCTCGTCGTCGATACCTACCCGCAGTCGGCCGGCGACGACGGCTTCTTCGACGTCGCCGCGCTCGGTCGCATCGCCGACCGCCTCTTCATCATGGCCTACGACATGAACGAGGACGCGAGCGCGAGCGCGTCGGCGCCTCTCGCGGACCCGACCCTGCACCTGAGCGACGTGCAGGCGCTCCTCCAGTACGTGCGGGTCGTCCCCCGACGCAAGCTGATCCTCGGCACCCCGTTCTACGGCAACGACTACACGACCGTGGGACCGCGGCCTGGCGCCCGGGCAGCGACGCGCTACCCGGTCCCGGTCACCTACGCCGCCATCTCGAGCGTCGGTCGTCCAGCGCTGTGGGACAGCGTCTCCTACAGCGTGTTCACCCGCTTCCGCCGCGCAGGCCGCTGGCACCAGACCTGGTACGACGACCCGGTTTCGCTCGCGCTGAAGACCGCTCTCGCAGCCCAGTTCCGCATCGCCGGCGTGGGCGCGTGGGCCTTCGGCATGGAAGGTGGCGACACGGCGATGCTCGACGCCCTCGCCGGCACGGCGCCGCCAGTGAAGCTTCCGCTCCACCCCGCGCCGTAGCGTCGAGCGCCCGCTAGCCCGCCGCCGCCTGCCGCTCCCCGCTCGCGGCGTTGACGCGGCGCATCAGGCGGCTCTTGCGGCGCGCCGCCTGGTTCGGGTGGATGATCCCCTTCGCCGCTGCCTTGTCGATGCGCCGGACCGCGGCCCGCAGCGCCTCGGCGACGTCCTCGGCACCGGCCTCGGCGGCGCGAAGGGCGCGCTTCGTGCGCGTCCGCAGCTCGGAGCGGACGGCCTTGTTCCGCTTCCGGCGCGCCTCGTTCTGGCGGTTCCGCTTCAGCTGACTCTTGATGTTCGCCATCGTCCCCTCGACGCGATGCTGCTCGCGGGGGAGCCTAGCAGGCCGACCGGCCGCGGCCGCCGGGCGGGCGAGCGGGCCGGCCCCCGGCGGGTGGCACGATGGACCCGTGGTCAACCCCGGCAGGCTCCGCAACTTCTCGATCATCAGCCACGTCGACCACGGCAAGTCGACGCTCTCGGACCGGATCCTCGAGCTCACCCACGCGGTCGACCCCCGCGAGATGCGCGAGCAGTACCTCGACTCGATGGACATCGAGCGCGAGCGCGGCATCACGATCAAGGCCCAGAGCGTGCGCGTCGCCTGGGGCGACCACGTCCTCCAGCTCATCGACACGCCGGGCCACGTCGACTTCGGCTACGAGGTGAGCCGCAGCCTCGCCGCCTGCGAGGGGGTCGTCCTCCTCGTCGACGCCTCCCAGGGGATCCAGGCCCAGACCCTCGCCAACTGCTACCTCGCGCTCGAGCACGACCTCGAGATCGTCGCCGCGCTGAACAAGATCGACCTGCCCGCCGCGGACCCGGAGCGCTGCGCGGCGGAGATCGAGCAGGTCCTCGGGCTCGATGCCTCGACGGTCCTGCGCATCTCGGCGAAGACCGGCGAGGGCGTCCCCGCGCTGCTCGACGCCGTCGTCGAGCGCATCCCCCCGCCGCGCGGCGAGGCCGACGCCCCGCTGCGGGCCCTCGTCTTCGACTCCTACTACGACCAGTACCGGGGCGTCGTGGCCTCGGTGCGCGTCGTCGACGGGACCTTGCGGGCGAACGGCCGGGTCCGCTTCTTCCAGGCCGGCACGACGCACGACGTCGAGGAGCTGGGCGTGCGCACGCCGAGCGCTCGCCCGGTTGACGAGCTCGGGCCGGGCGAGGTCGGCTACCTCGTCGCCGGCGTGCGCAACGTGCGCGAGGCGCGCGTCGGCGAGACGGTGACCGACGCCGACCGGCCCGCCGACGCCCCCCTGCCCGGCTACCGGGACCCCAAGCCGATGGTGTTCTGCGGCCTGTACCCGCTCGACGGCGACGACTTCCCGTCGCTTCGCGACGCGCTCGAGAAGCTCCAGCTCAACGACGCGAGCATCACCTACGTCCCGGAGACCTCGAGCGCGCTCGGCTTCGGCTTCCGCTGCGGCTTCCTCGGCCTGCTCCACATGGAGATCGTGCGCGAGCGCCTCGAGCGGGAGTTCGGGCTCTCGCTGATCGCCACCGCTCCCTCGGTCGCCTACGTGGCGCACCTCACGAACGGGACGACACGGGTCGTCGACAACCCCTCGGCGATGCCCCCGCCGCAGAACCTCGAGCGCATCGAGGAGCCGGTGCTGCGCGTCACCATCATCACCCCCGCCGAGCACATCGGCACCGTCATGGAGCTGTGCCAGTCGCGCCGCGGGCGCCAGGAGAAGATGGCCTACCTGTCGGCCGAGCGCATCGAGCTCGTCTACGTGCTCCCGCTCTCGGAGATCGTCGTCGACTTCTTCGACCAGCTGAAGAGCCGCACGAAGGGCTACGCGAGCCTCGACTACGAGCCGGCGGGCCTCGAGACGGCGCCCCTCGTGCGCGTCGACCTGCTGCTCAACGGCCAGCCGGTCGACGCCTTCTCCGCCATCGTCCACCGCAGCCGAGCCGAGGACTACGGGCGCAAGATGACCCAGCGCCTGCGCGAGCTCATCCCCCGCCAGCTCTTCGACGTGCCGATCCAGGCCGCGATCGGCGGGCGGATCATCGCCCGGGAGACGGTGAAGGCCAAGCGCAAGGACGTCCTCGCCAAGTGCTACGGCGGCGACATCACCCGCAAGCACAAGCTCCTCGAGAAGCAGCGAGCCGGCAAGAAGCGGATGAAGTCGATCGGGCGCGTCGAGGTTCCCCAGGAGGCGTTCGTCTCCGCACTGCGCCTGGAGGGCTAGGGCTCGCGTGGTGGCCTGGCCCGCCGCCCGTGCCCGCGCCGCGCTGCGCTCGCTGCTCACGGCGAGCCTCGCCGGCGCGCTGCGCCCCGATCCGGCGGAGCTCGCGCGCTACGCCGAGCCGGCGGGGGACCCGGGGCTGTTCGGGCCAGGCTCGCTCGCCTGGGTCGTGCACGCGGACCTGCCCTCGATGCTCGTCGGCGGCCTCGCCGCGCTCATGTTCCAGACGCTGCACCCCCTGGCGATGGCGGGCGTCGCCGACCACTCCGGCTTCCGGTCCGACCCGCTCGGCCGCCTCGAGCGGACGGCCCGCTTCGTCGCCGGGACGACGTTCGGACCGACGCGGCTCGCCGAGGAGCTCCTCGACCGCGTCCGCCGCACCCACGAGCGCGTCGTCGGGACCGCCCGAGACGGCCGGCGCTACTCGGCGAACGACCCGGCGCTCCTCACCTACGTGCACGTCACGGAGGTCTGGTGCTTCCTCCGCTCCTTCCAGCGCTACGGGCCTCGCCCGCTGCTTCGATCCGAGCGCGACCGCTACCTCGCCGAGGTGGTGGTGGTCGCCGAGCGCCTCGGGGCCCGCGACGTGCCGGCGAGCGTCGCCGAGGTGCGCGCCTACCTCGCCGCGGTGGCCGGCGAGCTCGAGGCCACCCCGGAAGCCCTCGACACGGTGGCCTTCCTGCGCCGGCCGCTGGCGCGCCGGCCCGAGGCCGTGGTGGGACACCGCGTCCTCACGGACGCGGCGTTCGACCTCCTGCCCGCGCACGCCCGCGCGCTGCTCGGCGCGACGCCCTGCGGTGCGCTGCGGACCGTGCCCGTGCGGACGGCGGGGCGCGCCTTCACGGCGGCGATGCGCTGGGCCATCGGACCCTCCCTCGTCGCCGCCGCGGCCCGAGCGCGCTGCGCTCTGCGACCGGCCAGGTAGCAGTCGGTAGAATCGAGTGCTAGCGCCCGGCACGGCCGCCCCGGCGGCGCGAGCGAGGGACGGGAGAGCCCGTTGGCAGCAAGGAAGCAGAACACGCCGACAGACGAGGTGCTCGACGCGAGGAAGGCGGCCATCCTCCGGCGCGTCGTCGCCGAGCACATCGAGAGCGGCCAGCCCGTCGGCTCGGCGCACATCGTGCGCGAGGGCGCGGTCGACGTCTCGCCGGCGACGGTGCGCGCGGACATGGCCGCGCTCGAGCGCGAGGGCTACCTGACCCACCCGCACACGAGCGCCGGACGCATCCCGACCGACAAGGGCTACCGCTTCTTCGTCGACAGCCTCGAGGAGCCCTCCGCGCTCGACCCGGCACACGAGGAGCAGGTGCGGAACTTCTTCGCGCGAGCGCACGGCGAGCTCGAGCGGATGCTGCGCGACACCTCCCAGCTGCTCTCGCGCCTCACCGACTACGCCGCGGTCGTCGTGGGCCCCGCCCACGACGCGCTGAGCGTCCACTCCCTCCTGCTCACCCGTCTCGGCCCCCGGGTATGCCTGCTCGTCGTCGTGCTCTCGAACGGGGCGGTCGAGAAGCACGTCGTCGACGTCCCCGAGGAGACGACCGACGAGGAGATCGACGCCGCGGCCGCGGCGCTGCGCGAGCAGCTCATCGGCAAGCGCCTCGGCGCCCTCGGCCAGCCGAGGCGTTCCGGTCGGCGCGCGCTCGACGGCATCGTGTCGGCCTGCCACCGGGCGCTCGCCGGGGTGCGCGAGGTCGGGGACGCCGACGAGGTCTTCGTCGGCGGCGCGGCGCGCATGGCCGAGCAGTTCCGCGCCGTCGACACCGTACGCGAGGTCCTCGCCATCCTCGAGCAGTCCTTCGTCGTCGTCTCGCTCATCCGCGACGTCCTCGCGCAGGGCCAGTCGGTCTCGATCGGCACCGAGCACGGCGTGTCCTCCCTCGCCGAGTGCTCGCTCGTCGTCGCCCCCTACACCGTCGACGAGCGCGTCGTCGGCACGATCGGCGTGCTCGGCCCGACGCGCATGGACTACCGCCACGCCCTCGCCGCCGTGGCTGTGGTGAGCGAGCGCCTCGGTCGCCAGCTCTCGGGCGGGGGCGAGTGATGGCGACCGACTACTACGAGCTCCTCGGGGTGCGCCGCGACGCGTCGGAGGACGAGATCAAGCGCGCCTACCGGCGGCTCGCGCGCGAGCTGCACCCCGACGCGAACGGGGGCGACCCGGCCGCCGAGGCCCGCTTCAAGGAGGTCACCGTCGCCTACGAGACGCTCCGTGACCCGGAGCGCCGGCGCCGCTACGACGCCTTCGGGCCCGACGGCCAGCGCGGCCCGGGGGACGTGTTCGGCGCCGGCATCGGCGACCTGTTCGACGCCTTCTTCGGCCAGAGCCCGTTCGCCACGCCGCGCCAGCGCGGGCCGCGGCGCGGCGACGACGTCGAGGCGGTGCTCGAGCTGCGCTTCGAGGAGGCGGTCTTCGGCGCCTCCCGCCCGATCGCCTTCCGCGGCTACGCCGTGTGCGAGGCCTGCGGGGGCTCGGGGGCCGCGCCCGGCACGGCCCCGACGCGCTGCCCGGACTGCGGCGGGACCGGGCAGGTCCGGCGGGTTCGCCAGTCGATCCTCGGCCAGGTCGTGACCTCCGCTCCGTGCCAGCGCTGCCAGGGCCTCGGCGAGGTCGTCGCCTCGCCCTGCCGCGACTGTCGAGGCGAGGGACGGCGCGTCGAGGAGCAGGTGGTGGAGATCGTCGTGCCCCCCGGCGTCGACGACGGCACGACGCTTCGCGTCGCGGGCGCCGGCGCCGCGCCGTACCGGGGCGGGATGCGCGGCGACCTCTACGTGCACGTGCGCGTCGCGCCGCACGACCGCTTCGTGCGCTCGGGGTCGGACCTCGAGACGGAGCTGCACGTCTCGGTGACCCAGGCTGCCCTCGGGGCCAGGATCGACGTCGAGACGCTCGACGGCATCGAGCCGCTCGACATCCCCGCCGGCACCCAGACCGGACGCACCTTCCGCCTGCGGGGCCTCGGCGTGCCGCACGTGCGCGGACGGGGTCGGGGCGACCTCGTCGTCCACGTCGTCGTCGACACCCCGACGGACCTCACGAAGGAGCAGGCCCAGCTGCTGCGTGAGCTCGCCGCCCTGCGGGGCGAGGCCGTGGCCGATCCCGATCACGGACTCATCGCGCGCATCCGCTCGAGCCTGTCGTGACCTCGCCCGCCGTCGGCGCGCCCGACGAGGCGCTGCGGCGCGCCGCGGCGTTCGTCTTCGTCGAGCGCCTCGACGACCTCCGCCTCGAGCCGCCCGACGCCCACCACCTCCTCGAGGTCCTGCGGCTGGGGGAGGGCGCCGTCGTCGTCGCCGCCGACGGTGCCGGGCGCTGGTGCCTCGCGGCGCTCGCCGGAGCCCGCCGGCGCGCCCGGCGCTCGGAGGCGGCGCGCCTCGAGGCGCTCGGGCCGGTGCGCGAGGCGCCCCGCCCGCCCTTCGCCGTCGGCGTGGGGTTCGCCCTCCCGAAGGGCGACCGGGCGGAGTGGACCGTGCGCAAGCTCACCGAGCTCGGGGTCGACCGCATCGTCCCCCTGCTCACCGAGCGCACCGTCGTCGCGCTCGACGCCGCGGCGCGGCGCCGGCGCGGGGAGCGCCTGCGGCGGGTCGCCCGCGAGGCCGCCGCGCAGGCGCGCCGGCCGGCCCTGCCGGAGGTCGCGGACCCGCTCCCGCTCGCCGACCTGCTCGCCGAGCCCCCGGACGGCCTCGTCGCCGCCGACTTCGGCGGCGGACCGCCCGAACCGTCCGCCCGCTTCGCCGTCGTCGGCCCGGAGGGCGGCTTCGCGCCGCGGGAGCTGCCCGCCACCCTCGCGCGCCTCGGGCTCGGCCCGACCGTGCTGCGCTGCGACACCGCCGCCCTCGCCGCTGGGGTACTGCTGTGCGCCCGGCGCACCTGGGGCGCAGGCGCCGAGCTCGTCGGGCACGCCGGGGTCGGCGCGGTCTAGGTTGGGCCCGCGCCGAGGCTCGTGCCAGGCGCGCTCACGCTCGCGGCGCGAAGGAAGGGAAGTCGGAGATGGCGACGGCGCTGTTCCGCATCGAGCACGGTGGCCTCGCGCGCTGGGCGATCGGCGAACCGGGAGCGGGTCCGCAGGCGCTGCTCGCCGAGACCTTCTCCCTCGATGCTGCCCTCGCCGCAGGCGGCCTGCGCCAGGCGGTCGAGGCGGCGGGGACGGCGGGGCCCGTCGGCGACCACCGGCTCCTCGCGCCGGTCGAGCACCAGCCGGTCTGGGCGGCGGGTGTCACCTACGAGCGCAGCCGCGACGCACGCACCGAGGAGTCGCACGGCTCGGACTTCTACGAGCGCGTCTACGACGCCGAGCGGCCGGAGCTGTTCTTCAAGGCGAACGGGGAGGCGGTGCGCGCCAGCGGCGAGACGATCGCGATCCGCGCCGACTCGAGCTGGAACGTGCCCGAGCCCGAGCTCGCGCTCGTGGCCGGTGCCGACGGCCGCCTCGAGGCCGTCACCCTCGGCAACGACGTCTCCTCGCGCTCGATCGAGGGCGAGAACCCCCTCTACCTGCCGCAGGCCAAGGTCTACGACCGCAGCTGCGCCATCGGGCCGTGCCTCGTCCTCGCCGACGGCCTCGGCGAGCTGGGCTCGCTCGTCGTCTCGATGCGCATCGAGCGCGCCGGCGCGCTCGTCTTCGCCGACGAGCTGCCCGTCGAGCGCATGCACCGCCGGCCGCTCGACCTGCTCGAGTGGCTCTACCACTCCCTCAGCTTCCCGCTCGGCGCATTCCTGCTGACCGGGACGTCGATGGTCCCGCCGTCGGAGCTCACCCTCGAGGTCGGCGACACGGTGCGCATCTCCTGCTCGGCGATCGGGACGCTCGAGAACGCCGTCGAGCGCCTGCCGGCCCGCCGGCGCGTCGCCGCATCGCCCGCCTGACGGATCGGAAGGAGGCTCGGGTGCCGGAGCTCGCCACCATCGAGGACACCTCGCCCGGGGCGCTCGACGCGCTGCTCGCCGCGGCCGTGGCAGCGAGCGACCCCTACGGCGCGCTCGGCGCTCCCGAGCGGGCCCGCTGCCTCGAGGCCGTCGCCGCCTCCCTCGAGGCCGCGGAGGCCGAGCTCGTGGAGCTCGCCGGGGAGGAGACGCACCTGTCGCACGAGCGGCTCTCGGGCGAGCTGCGCCGCACGACCTTCCAGCTGCGCCTGTTCGCCGAGGTCGTGCGGCGCGGCGAGTACCTCGAGGCCACGATCGACCACGCCGACCCCAGCTGGCCGCCGGCACCGAGGCCGGACCTGCGCCGCGTGCTCGTCCCGCTCGGACCGGCGCTCGTCTTCGCGGCGAGCAACTTCCCCTTCGCCTTCTCGGTGGCGGGCGGCGACACGGCGTCCGCGCTCGCCGCCGGCTGCCCCGTGATCCTCAAGGCGAGCCCCGGCCACCCGCGCCTGTCGGCGCGCACCGGGCAGCTCGTCGCCGAAGCCCTCGAGGCGGCCGGCGCGCCGGCGGGAACCTTCGGGGTCATCTTCGGGCAGGAGGCCGGCGCGGCCGCGATCGTCGACGCACGGGTGCGGGTCGCGGCGTTCACCGGCTCGCTGGCCGGCGGGCGCGCGCTCTTCGACCTCGCGACCTCGCGGGCCGACCCGATCCCCTTCTACGGCGAGCTCGGCAGCCTGAACCCCGTCTTCGTGACCGCCGCCGCGGCTCGGCGCCGGCGCGACGAGATCGTGCGCGGCTTCGTCTCCTCGTTCACCCTCGGCGCGGGCCAGTTCTGCACGAAGCCGGGCCTGCTGTTCGTGCCCGCTGGCGCCGGCTTCGAGGCTGCCGCGGCCGAGCTGGCGTCGGGTCAGGCCGGCGCCGAGCTCCTGAACGACCGCCTCGCCGAGGGCTACCGCCGCTCCCTCGAGGCGCTCGCACGCCGCCCGGGGGTCGACGTCGTGCTCGCCGGTTCGCCGGACGAGCGCCGCGTCACCCCGACGCTGCTCGCCACCGACCTCGCCAACGTGGTCCGCGACGCCGAGCACCTGCTCGTCGAGTGCTTCGGGCCGGCGGCCCTCATCGTCGCCCACGACGACGACGACGCGCTCGTCGAGGTGGCGAGCCGTCTGCCCGGCCAGCTCAGCGCTGCCGTCCACGGCGAGGAGACCGGCGACCCGACGGCCGCGCGCCTCGTGGCGATGCTCGCCAAGGTCGCCGGCCGGGTCGTCTGGAACGGCTGGCCGACGGGGGTGGCGGTCACCTGGGCGACCCACCACGGCGGTCCCTACCCCGCGACGACCTCGCCGTCGCACACCTCGGTGGGGACGGCGGCGATCGAGCGCTTCCTGCGCCCGGTCGCCTTCCAGGACGTGCCCGACGCCCTCCTGCCGCCGGCCCTCCAGGAGGCGAACCCGCTCGGCATCCCCCGGCGCGTCGACGGCGTGGCGGGGCGTTGAGCCGCGACCCTCGAAGCGCGAGGCACCCGTCGACTACCGTCTCCTAGGGGCCCAGCACACGACGCGCCATGGCCAAGGAACGGGACGACTTCGAGGCGAGGTACGCGGCGGCGGTCGGGGCGCGCCTTCGCGCCGTGCGCCGCCAGAAGCACCTCTCCCTCCAGGCCGTCGAGATCGCCTCGCGCAAGGAGTTCAAGGCTTCCGTGCTCGGCGCCTACGAGCGCGGCGAGCGGGCGATCTCCGTGCCGCGCCTCCAGCGCCTCGCCCACCTCTACCAGGTCCCCGTCGACCAGCTCCTCCCCGGCGACGTCCCCGCCGGCGACGCCGCGGCCCGCGCCGGCGAGGAGGGCGCGCGCTCGCGCGCCACGCGCAAGGGCGTGCGCATCGACCTCGCCGCGCTGCGCCGCGCCGTCGGGCCGGAGGCCGCCGCGCTCCAGCGCTTCCTCTCCACGATCCAGCTCGAGCGCCAGGACTTCAACGGGCAGGTCCTGACCATCCGCAGCGAGGACCTGCGCGTCATCGGCGCCACGCTCGGCCACTCGCCCGAGGAGATGGTCAGCCGCCTCGAGCGCCTCGGCCTCCTGCGGCGCCCGTCGTAGGCGGCGATGACCGGCGCCGGCCTGGGCGCCTACGTCCACGTCCCGTTCTGCGCGGCGCGCTGCGACTACTGCGCCTTCGCCACCTGGACCGACCGCGCCCACCTCGTGGATGACTACGTGCGCGCGGTGTGCCGCGAGATCGCCGGCGCGCGCGCCTCCGGCCTGCTCGGCCGGCCCGCCACCGCGTACGTCGGGGGCGGCACGCCGTCCCTGCTCGGCGCGACCCGCCTCGCCGAGATCCTCGCCGCCGTCGCGCCGGCGCCGGGCGCCGAGGTGACCGTCGAGTGCAACCCCGAGGACGTCGACGCGCCCCTCCTCGAGGCGCTGCACGCCGCCGGCGTGACGCGGGTGTCCCTCGGCGTCCAGTCCCTCGTCCCCCACGTCCTCGCCGGCCTCGGGCGGCGGGGGGTGCCGGAACGCTCGCTCGCGGCGCTCGCCCTCGTCGGCGCGGCGGGCTTCGCCTCCTTCAGCGTCGACCTCATCTACGGCGGGCCCGGCGAGCGCGCCGAGGACCTCGAGCGCACGCTCGACCTCCTCCTCGACGCCGACGCGGCTCCGCCCCACCTGAGCGCGTACGCCCTGAGCGTGGAGCCGGGGACGCCGCTCGCGCGCGACCCGGCGCGCCACCCCGACGACGACGTCCTCGCCGAGCGCTACGAGCGCCTCGACGAGGTCCTCGCCGCCGCCGGCTACCGCTGGTACGAGGTGTCGAACTGGGCACGCCCGGGCCACGAGTGCCGCCACAACGAGAACTACTGGGCCCAGGGCGACTACCTCGGCTTCGGCCCGGCGGCGCACAGCCACCTCGGGGGCCGGCGCTTCCACAACGTCGTCTCGCTCGATCGCTACCTCGAGCGCCTCGCGGCCGGGCGCTCGCCGGTCGCCGC
The DNA here is from genome assembly GCA_035294085.1 of Acidimicrobiales bacterium. Taxonomy (NCBI): domain Bacteria; kingdom Bacillati; phylum Actinomycetota; class Acidimicrobiia; order Acidimicrobiales; species Acidimicrobiales bacterium. The sequence continues at coordinate 96,632 of DATGLP010000006.1, forward strand.
CGAGGTGCGCCGCAGCGACGCCGAGCGCGAGCTCGAGCGGCTCGAGCTCGCGCTCCGCACCCGCGCCGGCGTCGAGGCGGCGGCGCTGCGCGACGACCCCGCGATCGGCCACCTCGTCGAGCGCCGCGGCGACCGGGTCGTCCTCACCCGGGCGGGTCGCCTCCTCGCGAGCGAGGTCAGCCTCCGTCTGCAGGTCCCGCCGGCGCCACGAAGCGTGGCGATCTAGGAGGAACGATGCCATGAGAGGGCACGAAACGAGAGAGCCCTGCTACGCTAAGTGGCGATGAGTGCAGCACCACACTGGCTGAGCACGAAGGAGGCGTCGGAGTTCCTCGGCGTCAACCTGCGCACCCTCTACCGCTTCATCGACGAGGGTGAGCTGCCCGCGTACAAGTTCGGCCGGGTGATCCGCCTGAAGGAGGAGGACCTCGAGCGCTTCGTCGACGCCGCCCGGATCGAGCCGGGCAGCCTCGAGCACCTCTACCCCGAGCCGGCGGCCCGTCCGCACGCTTCGTGACCCAGGCCGGCGCCGAGGGGACCGGCCCCACCGACTGCCTGTTCTGCCGGATCGTCCGCCGGGAGCTGCCGGCGGAGATCGTCGAGGAGAACGAGCTCGCGCTGGCCTTCCGCGACATCGCGCCGGTCGCGCCGACCCACGTGCTCGTCGTGCCGCGCGCCCACGTGCGGGACGCCTCGGTGCTCGACCGGGAACACGGGCCCCTGCTCGCCGAGCTCGCGGCGACGGCGCGCCGGGTCGCCGAGCGCGAGGGCGTCGCCGCCTCGGGCTACCGGCTCGTGTTCAACGTCGGCGAGGACGCCTCGAACTCGGTGCCGCACCTCCACCTCCACGTCATCGGCGGCCGCCGCCTCGGCTGGCCGCCGGGCTGAGGCACGGGAGGAGGGCCGGAGCCGGCGCCGGTGCTGGTAGCCTCGACGCGTCGCCGTGTCCGCAACCTCCCTCAAGATCCTCGTCCCGGAGAACGACCTCATGGTCGGGCTCCTCGGCCAGCGCGACGAGCACCTCCGCCTCCTCGAGCAGGAGTTCGCGGACACCGCGATCCACGTGCGCGGCAACGAGATCACCGTCGAGGGCGCCCAGGCCGAGCGAGTCGGCCAGATCCTCGACGAGCTCGTCGCCCTCCTCGAGGCCGGGCAGCTCCTCGACGCCGCGAACGTCGGACGCACGATCGAGATGGTGAAGGCGGACGTGCGGGCCTCGGAGGTGCTCACCGTCGAGGTGCTGCGCGCGAGCGGCAAGCCGGTGCGCCCGAAGACGGTCGGCCAGAAGCGCTACGTGGAGGCGATCCGGCAGAACACGATCACCTTCGGGATCGGACCGGCGGGGACCGGCAAGTCCTACCTCGCCGTCGCGCTCGCCGTGCAGGCGCTGCAGGCCAAGCAGGTGAACCGGATCATCCTCGCCCGCCCCGCGGTCGAGGCGGGCGAGCGCCTCGGCTTCCTCCCGGGCGACCTCATGGCGAAGGTGGACCCCTACCTCCGCCCCCTCTACGACGCCCTCTACGACATGCTCGAGCCGGAGGGCACGCAGCGCCTCCTCGAGCGCGGCGCCATCGAGGTCGCCCCGCTCGCCTTCATGCGCGGCCGGACGCTCAACTCGAGCTTCGTCATCCTCGACGAGGCGCAGAACACGACGCCCGAGCAGATGAAGATGTTCCTCACCCGCATCGGGTTCGGGACGAAGGCCGTGGTCACCGGCGACGTCACGCAGGTCGACGTGCTCGCCGACCGCTCGGGGCTCGTCGGGCTCGAGGACATCCTCGCCGGGATCGACGGCCTCGCCTTCGTCCACCTCGACGAGCGCGACGTCGTGCGCAACCGGATCGTGCGCGACATCGTGAACGCCTACGACGGGCGAGCGGCGGGCGGGCGCCGCTGAGGCGATGGCCCTCCAGGTCTTCGTCGCGAACGAGCAGTCCGACGAGGAGGTCGACTGCGAGCGCTGGGCCGCGCTGGCGCGCGCAGCGCTCGCCGCCCAAGGCGTGCGCGGCGACGCCGAGCTGTCGGTGCTCTACGTCGACGAGGCGACGATCGCCGCGCTGAACGAGCGCTTCCTCGGGCACGCCGGCCCGACCGACGTGCTGTCCTTCCCCATCGAGGACGAGCTCACCCCGCCGGGGCGGGCGCCCGATGGCGGCGGGAGCGGACCGGGCTGGGAGCCGCCGGAGGACGGCGAGCTGCCCGTCCTGCTCGGGGACGTCGTCATCTGCCCGAGCGTCGCCCGGGCGAACGCGGCGCGCCACGCCGCCTCCTACGAGGACGAGCTCGCGCTCCTCCTCGTGCACGGGATCTTGCACCTCCTCGGCATGGACCACGAGGACGACGCCGAGGCCGAGGAGATGGAGGCGCGCGAGCGCGCGCTCCTCGCCGCCTACCACCACGGCGGCGCGCCGCACGCGCCGACGCCGTGATCCTCGCCGCGCGCCTCGGCGCGGACGACCTCGGGATCCTGCTCGCGGTGATCGTCCTCCTCGCCTTCTCGGCGCTCCTGGCGCTCGCCGAGACCGGCCTCGTGCGCACGAGCCGGGCGCGCGCGCGTGCCCTCGAGGCGGCCGGGAGGCGCGGCGCGCGCTCGCTGAGCCGCCTCGTCGAGGACCCCGAGGGCTTCCTCGCCCCCGTCCTGCTCCTCGTGCTCGTGTGCCAGCTCGTCGCCGCCACCCTCGTCGGGGTCGAGGCGGCCCGCATCTTCGGACCCCTCGGCGTGGCGCTCGCCACCGTCTTCGAGGTGGTCTTCATCTTCATCTTCGCCGAGGCCGTCCCGAAGGCCTGGGCCGTCGGCCACGCCGACCGTGCCGCACTCCTCGCTGCGCCGGTGGTCTCCGCCGTCGTCGCCTTCCCACCCTTCCGCTTCCTCTCAGCGCTGCTCATCGGGCTCGCGCACCTCGTCACGCCGGGCCGGGGCAACGCCCAGCCCGAGGTCACCGAGTCCGAGCTCCTCGCCCTCGCCGACGTCGCGGTGGACGAGGAGGTGATCGAGCGCGACGAGCGCGCCCTCATCTCCTCGATCATCGCCTTCGGCGACACCACCGTGCGGGAGGTGATGTCGCCCCGCCCCGACGTCGTCGCCGTCGAGGCCTCCACCCCGGTCGGCGCCGCGCTCGAACGGGCGATGGCCGCGGGCATGAGCCGCCTCCCCGTCTACCGCGAGAGCCTCGACGACATCGTCGGGATCGCCTACGCGCGCGACCTCATGCGCGCGGTGCGCGACCGGGGCGAGGACCGCCCGGTCGCCGAGGTCTGCCGACCGGCGCACTTCGTCCCGGAGACCAAGCGGGTCGGGCCGACGCTGCGGGAGATGCAGGCCCAGCAGTACCACCTGGCGGTCGTCGTCGACGAGTACGGGGGCACGGCGGGGATCGTCACGCTCGAGGACCTCATCGAGGAGCTCGTCGGGGAGATCGCCGACGAGTACGACCTCGAGGAGCCACTCGTCGTGCCGCTGTCCGAGCGCGAGCACCGAGTCTCGGGGAAGATGCCCGTCGACGAGGTGAACGAGCTCCTCGGCACGGACCTGCCCGTCGGCGACGACTGGCACACGATCGGCGGCCTCCTCCTCCACCTGCGCGGGCAGGTGCCGGCGCAGGGGGACACGGTGCAGGCCGGCCGCCAGCTCCTCGTCGCCGAGCGGGTCCAGGGGCGGCGCATCCGCACCGTGCGCATCGTCCAGCTCGAGGAGGTGCCCGAAGCGGCCGGGGACCTCGAGCACGAGCAGCGGTGAGCGGGTCGCGAGGCGGGCGAGTCGAGCCTGGCGAGCAGGGGCGGGCGGGGGGCGCGCTCGCGCACTCGGGCTTCGTCTCGCTCGTCGGGCGCCCGAACGTCGGCAAGTCCACCCTGCTCAACCGGATCCTCGACACGAAGGTCTCGATCACCTCGCGCAGCCCGAACACGACACGCACGAGGCTGCGGGGGATCCTGAACGGCCCGGACCACCAGGTCGTCTTCGTCGACACGCCGGGCATCCACCGCCCACGCACGCCGCTCGGCGAGCGGCTCAACGAGACGGCCCGGGGCGCCCTCGAGGACGTGGACCTCGCCGTGCTCGTCGTCGACGCCAGCGCAGCGATCGGGCGCGGCGACCGCTACGTCGCCGCCCGCCTCCCGAGCGACAGCGTCGTCGCCGTGAACAAGGTCGACCGCGCCTCTCGCCGCCAGGTCCTCGACCAGCTCGCCCGGGCGGCCGGCGAGCTCGGCCTCGAGGACGCCGAGTACTTCCCGGTCTCCGCCCGCACCGGCTCGGGGGTCGCCGAGCTCGTCGAACACCTCGTCTCGAGGCTGCCGCCCGGCCCCCGCTACTACCCCCCCGAGGCCGTCCGCGACGTCGACGAGGCCTTCTTCGTCGCCGAGCTCGTGCGCGAGCAGCTCCTGCGCGTCGCGCGCGACGAGCTCCCCCACTCGATCGCCTGCCGGGTCGTGGAGTGGGACTGGCCCTACGTGCGCTGCGAGATTGCCGTCGAGCGCGAGTCCCAGAAGGCCATCGTCGTGGGGCGCGCCGGCTCGGTGCTGAAGGCGGCCGGCACCGCAGCGCGCGCCCAGCTCCCGCCCGGCACCTACCTCGACCTGCGCGTCGTCGTGGAGCGCGACTGGCAGCGCCGCAGCGAGGTCATCGAGCGCTTCGGCTACTGACCTCGCCGCGCAGGACGCGCGGCCCGAGGCGCGCCCCGCCCTCAGGCGGGCGATGCTGCCGGGGCGCTGGTGCCAGCTCGCAGCGCCCGCAGGAAGGCGGCGACCTCCTCGCGCGAGCGCGTCCGACGCATCGGCGGCAGGGCGCGCACGAGGTCCCAGCGGTAGGGGGCGGTGGCGAGACGCGAGTCGAGCACCGCGACGACACCCCGGTCGCTCGCCGTCCGCACGAGGCGACCCGCGCCCTGGGCGAGGAGGCTCGCGGCGCGCGGCAGGTCGACGGTGCGGAAGGCCGCGGGCCCGGCGCGCTCGCGGCGCGCCGCGGCGAGCGGGTCGTCCGGACGGGAGAAGGGCAGGCGGTCGATCGCGACGAGCGAGCAGGTCTGCCCGGGCACGTCCACCCCCTGCCAGAACCCCATCGTGGCGAACAGGCACGTCTCGGGCGCCGCGGCGAAGGCGGCCAGCAGAGCGGCCTTCGGCGCGTCGCCCTGGACGAGGACCGGGTAGGCGACGCGCGCTCGCACCGCGGCCGCGGCCTCGAGCATCGCGGCGCGGCTCGTGAAGAGCGCGAGGGTACGCCCCCCCGCAGCGTCGATGAGGAAGGCGAGCTCCTCGGCGATGGCGGCCGCGGCCTCCGGCCGTCGGCGGTCCGGCAGGTGCGCCGCGCAGTAGAGGAGGGCGTGCTCCTCGTAGTGGAAGGGGCTCCCGACGTCGAGCTCGTCGGTGCGGTCGGGATCTGCGCCGAGGCGCGCGGCGAGGCCCGGCGGCACCGTCGCGCTCGTGAGGACGACCGGCAGGCGCGCGAAGAGGCGCTCGGCGAGCAGCGGTGCGAGCTCGAGCGGCGCGAGCTCGAGCGTCGGCCGCTCCCCGCCCGCCACCCAGGCGACGTCGTCGGGGCCGAGCGCGAGGAGCGCGACGAGCTGCTCGCGCAGCCGGCCGGCCGCGCGCGCCGCCCGGGCCGCTCGCTGGTCCGTCTCGCTCGCCGCCTCGCGCCGGCGCAGCGCGGCCTCGAGGCGCTCGAGACGCGTCGCGGCGAGCTCCACCACCTCGGCGAGCCCGCCGAGGCCGTCGGGGGCGAGCCGTTGGCCCTCCAGCGGCGCGAGCGCTCCCTCGAAGCGGGCCGCGAGGTCGACGAGCGCGTCGCAGACCTCCTGGTCGGCGCGTCGCGCCGGGCCGAGCGCCAGGCGGGCGGCCGTCGCGAGGGCGCGCAGCCGGCCCGCGCCGATCGAGGCGCCGAGGCTGGCGCTGAGCACCTCCTCGAGCTCGTGGGCCTCGTCCACGACGAGGGCGTCGTGGTCGGGCAGCACGGTGCCGCCCCCGGCGAGGTCGGCGCCGAGGAGGTGGAGGTTGACGACGACGAGGTCCGCTTCCGCCGCGGCGGCACGCGCCGCCTCGGCGAAGCACTCGTCGCCCGCCGGGCAGCGCGAGGCGCCGGGGCACTCCTCGGCGGTGACGCTGAGGGCGGACCAGACGCGCGGATCGACCTCGAAGTCGAGCTCCGCCCGGTCGCCGCTCGAGGTGCTCGAGGCCCACGCGAGGACGCGGCGGGCCTGCGCGGCGAGGGGGCCGCTCCCCCGCTCGTCCGCACCGAGCTGGCCCTGCACCCCGGCTGCGCCGGCCTCGCGCACGCGCTGGGCGCAGAGGTAGTTGGCACGCCCCTTCAGGACGGCGGCGCGCACCGGGCGGCGCAGCCCGGCGCGCACGAGCGGCACGTCCTTGGTGACGAGCTGGTCCTGCAGCGCCTTCGTCGCGGTCGCGACGACGACGCGCCGGCCCGAGCGGACGGCCGGCACGAGGTAGGCGAGGGACTTGCCGGTGCCCGTCCCGGCCCGCACGACGAGGTGACGGCGAGCCTCGAGCGCTGCGGCGACGGCCGTCGCCATCGCCACCTGCCCCGGGCGGGCCTCGCCGCCTTCGGGGAGCGCGGCGACGACCCGAGCGAGGTCGCGCTCGAGGTCACCGCTCGCCACGGGACCACGCTACCGAGGAGGCACCCGGAAGGCCGGCCTCAGCCGCGCCCGCCGAGCGCCGCCGCGGCCGCCGCCCGGGCGGCCGCGCACGCCGCGGGCAGGTCGGCGACCTCGACCTCGACCGCCCCGCCGGGCGCGGCGAGGAAGACGAAGGTGAAGCGGTCGACCGGGCGGCCGAGCGCGCCGCCGAGGGCGAGGGCGTAGGCGCCGGCCTGCAGGCGGTGGCCGGCCGCGGCGGCGCGGGCCAGGCCGGGGGCGGCGAGCACGTCCGTCTTGTAGTCGACCGCGACGAGCTCGCCCCCCTGCACGAACACGAGGTCCACGACGCCGTCGAGGTTGCCCTCCGGCAGCACCGCCGTGACGGGGACCTCGCGCTCGACGACGTCGGCGAGCGCCGCGCGCCGCAAGACCGGCGACGCGAGCGCGGCCGAGGCGAGGGAGGCCACGCTCGCGGCGAGCTCGGGGCAGCCCTCGGCGGCGGCCGTGCGGCGCGCCAGGGCCGCGAGGTCGTCGCCGCCCCGCAGGTCGACCACCTGGAGCAGCGCGTGGACCGCCCGGCCGAGGGCCGTCGCGGCCCGGCGCTCGGCCTCCTCGGGGACGGTGGCGACGAGGGCGGTTGCCGCCACGCTCGTCGGTCGGCCGGCCGACGCGGCGAGCTGCGCACGGCGCGCGAGCAGGGCGTCGTAGGCAGGCTCGTCGACGGGGGGGTCCGGCTCGGCGCCGGGCGCGCCGAGCGCCCGACCGGGTGCCGGGGCGCGGCGCGGGCCGAGGCGACGCCACGAGCCGGGCGCCGCCTCGAGGCGGCTGGCGACGAGCTCGGCGAGCGACGGCCGGCCCGAGCGCGCCGGCGCGTGGTGGAGCGCGACGACGAGGTGGTCGCGGGCGCGGGTCGCGCCGACGTAGGCGAGCCGCCGCCGCTCGCCCTCCTCGCGGCGCGCCTCCTCGGCGGCGAGCGCGGCGAACCCCGGGGTCTCGAGGCCGGCGCGCACCCGCAGCTCGGGCCGTCCGTCCCCGCCGACCACGAGGCGCGGGCCGGACTGGGCGGACGCAGCGCTGCCGAGCTCGGCGAGCACGACGATCGGGAACTCGAGGCCCTTCGCGCCGTGCACCGTGCGAATGGAGACCGCGTCGCCCTGCTCGCCGGGCGCCTCGACGAGGCGCGCGTTGTTGGCGGCGCGCAGCTCCGCCCACGCCAGCAGCTCGGCGAGGCCGGTGCCGCCCGCCTCGGCGAAGGCGCGCGCCTCCTCGACGACGAAGTCGATCCGGCGCACGGCCTCGGGCCCGTGGCGCAGCGCGACGGCGAGCTGGCGCGCGCGCCGCTCGTGGACGAGCGCGAGGACGGTGTCGACCACTCCGCTCAGTCGGCAGCGCACGGCGGCCTCGGCGAGGTAGTCGAGGGCGGTCGCGACCCGCTCGGGGGAGCCGACGGGCCGCGGCGCGTCGAGGCTCCAGCTCCCGCCCGCGCGCCGGTGGGCGAGGAGGTCGTCGTCGCTGCAGCCGAACAGCGGGGTACGCAGCGCCGCGACGACGGCGGAGGCGTCCGCGGGGTAGGCGAGGGCGCGCAGGCAGGCCAGGAGGTCGCGCACCTCCTGCGCCCGGTAGACGAGGGAGACGGACTCGACCCGGTAGGGGACGCCGGCGTCGTCGAGCGCCTCCTCGAAGACGGCGAGACCGGTGCGGCGCGGCACGAGGAGGGCGACGTCGCCGAAGCGCGCCGGGCGGCGCGCGCCTGCGACCTCGACCGTCCAGCCCTCCTCGACCGCCCGCACGATCGCCTCGGCGACGTCGGCCGCCTCCCGGGCGCGCCGCTCGTCCGCCCGCTCGCGGCCCTCGGCGGCACCGCCGAGCACGACGACCGGGGCGCCCCCGTCGAGCGCCGGCCGCACCGGCGTGAGCGGCGCGAAGCGGGCCGGTGCCTCGCCGTCGGGGACGAGGAGGGGGCCGAAGACGGCGTTCACGAAGTCGACGACGCCGGGAACGGAGCGGAAGCTCGTGACGAGCTCCGTCGGCCCCTCCGGCACCAGCTCGGCGAGCGCGCCGAGGTAGGCGTCGAGGTCGGCACCGCGGAAGCGGTAGATGGACTGGCGCGGGTCGCCGACGAAGAAGAGCTTGCCGGGCACCGCCGTGCCGGAGGCGTCCTCAGCGAGGAGGCGGACGATGTCGAGCTGGAGCGGGTCGGTGTCCTGGAACTCGTCGACGAGGAGGTAGCGGTAGCGGCGGCGGAGGCGCTCGAGGACCGCCGGTGACGAGCGGAGCAGACCCATCGCCCGCGCGAGCAGGTCGTGGAAGCGCAGCTCGCCCCGGGTGCAGCGCTCTGCCGCCGCTCGGCGGGCCTCGACGGCGAGGCGACGGGCGAGGGTGGCGAGGACCTCGCCGGAGAGCCTCGACACGACCGCCCTGCGCTCGTCCTCGAGGTCGGCGATCGCACGGCGCAGGCCGTCGAGCGGACCGCCCCCCGCCCCGCTGCTCCTGCGGCCCGCCCTGCACGCCGGGACGGAGCACAGCCACTCGAGGTGGTCGAGCCAGTCGTGCCCGGGCGGGCGCCTCGACGCGGCGGCAGCCACCTCGGCGGCCACCGCCTCGAGGGTGTCGGCCCCGGGCGCACCGCTCGAGGCGGCGAGGACCTCGCCGATGGACGCGGCGAGCTGCTCGCTCGCCGCGAGGACCTCGGCGCCGAGGGGCTCGAGGTCCGGCACGGCGAGGCCCTCCAGGCGGTCCCAGCACTCGTCGAGGCGCGCGGCGAGCGCCTCGACGTGGCGCAGCGTGAGCCCGACGGCGAGGGCCGCGCCGAGGAGCGCGGCGCCCGCCGGCTCGCCCGCCAGGCGCTCGGCGAGGTCACCGAGGCGGCGTTCGAGCTCGAGCGCGCCGGCGACCTCGTCGAGGACCCGGAAGCGCAGCGGCAGCCCCGCCTCGAGGGGGTGCTCGGCGAGCAGGGAGTGCGCAAAGCCGTGGATCGTGGTGATCGCCGCGTCGTCGAGGTGCGCGAGGGCGGTGCGCGCCCAGCCCCCCTCCGCCCCGGCCGCCTCCTCGGCGAGCGCGCGCTGCAGCCGCTCGCGCAGCTCCGCGGCAGCCGCCTCGGTGAAGGTGATCGCCGCGATCTCCTCGATCGGCGCGCGCCCGGTCCGCACGAGGGCGAGGACGCGCCCGACGAGGGCTCCGGTCTTGCCCGTGCCGGCACCCGCCTCGACGAAGAGCGTCTCGTCGAGGCAGGCACGCACCCGCTCGCGCGCCGCGGCGTCGGGGAGCGCGGCGCGCTCAGGCATCGCCCGCCTGCTCGACGAGGGACACGTAGGCGGCGAGCTCGGGGGCGGCGCGCGCCTCGTCCCAGGCGCGCGCCCGGTCCGCGACGCACAGGCGGTCGAAGTCGCAGCGGCGGCAGTGCGCGAACCCGCCGCGCTCGGCTCGGCCCGGGCGCAGCGGGAAGCACCCGGCATCGATCGAGGACACGAGGACGGTGAGGACCTCCTCGAGGCGCCGCACCGTCGCCTCGTCCACCTCGATACCGAAACGGTCGCCGCCGTGGTCGAGGAAGCGGTAGGTGGCGGCGACGCGCGCCGGCTCGCCGTCGAGGGAGCGCGCGGCGAGACCGTAGAGGGGGAGCTGGAGGTGGCGCCCGGCGTCGACCGGGTCGCGCTCGAGGCCGGCGAAGTCGTTCGGGGCGCCGGACTTGTAGTCGATGACGGCGAGCGTGCCGTCCGGTGCGCGGTCGATACGGTCGATCGTCCCGCGAAAGGCGAGCTCGCGGCCGGCGATGCGCAGCCGCACGGGGGGCTGCCCGGCCATGCCGAAGGAGCGCTCGACGGCGACCGGAACCGCGCCCGACGCGGCGCGCCGCGCCGCGTCGCGTCGGCGCTCGGCCTCGAGGAGGGCGAGGAGCTGCCGGCGTCGGCGCAGCCACAGGGCGGGCCGGCCCGTACGGCCGAGCCGCTCGTAGCGGGCGAAGACCTCCTCCGCGATCGCCGCGAGGCGCGCCTCGCTGCCGGGGCCGTCGCCGGCCTCCTCGACGGGGGCCTCGACGAGCTCGCGCACGAAGCGCTCCAGCACCTCGTGGAGGATCCGGCCGCGCTCGCGCGGGTCGAGGTCGAGGCGGGCCTCCGGCGGGTCGACGACCTCGCAGCCGAGCTCGTGCTCGAGGAAGTAGGCGAACGGACACGTGGCGTAGCGCTCGAGGGTCGTCGGCGAGAACGCCCTGGTGGCGAGCGTCTCGGCGAGGCCGCGGACGCCCACACGTCCGCTGTAGGGTCCGAAGGCCTGCCGCCCGCCGATGAGCTCGAGACCGGCGCGAAGCTGCGGGGCTCGCCCGACGAGGAAGTGCCTGGCGAGCGGCTCCCCGCCACGGCGCGCCCGCTCCAGGAGGGCGACCTCGAGTTCGTCGCGCCCGATCGGTGGCCAGGAGCTCCGGGCCGGCAGGCCGTCACCGGCGGGCGCGGGGACGAAGCGCGAGCGGACCGGCCGCCGCCCGGTCGTCCCGTCGCGTCGAGGGAGGGCGACGACCGCGCGCACGCACGACCTGGCCGCAGCGAGCAGGCGCCTGCGGTCGGCGACCACCACCTCCGCCGCGCTCGCGGCCGCGAGCCCGAGGGCCCTCCGCTGCGCCTGGCCGAGCAGCGGGCTCGAGCGCGCCCGCCGGGGGAGCGCACCCTCGACGCAGCCGAGCACGACGGCGCTGTCGAGGTCGAGGCCGGCGGCCAACTCGAGCGGCGCGAGGAGGATCCCTGACCCGAGGTGGCCGGACGGCGCGGCCGAGCGGTCCAGCGCGCGCGCCACGGCCGCAGAAAAGCGCGTCAGGTCGGGCGACGGGTCGAGGCCGTCCAGCTCGGCGAGGCTCTCGAGGGCACCGACGACGGCGCGGTCGGCTGGACCGGCGAAGCCGGGCCACGAAGCGCGCTCCTCGTCGGGACCGAGGTACGCCCGGAGGAGCGACGCCGCCCACTCGACGAAACCCGACCAGCGCGCGAGGCGGGTTCCGGCCGCGAGCCGCGCCTCGAGCCCGGTGACGAAGCGCGCCAGGGCGGTGGCCGCCAGCTCGGCGCGCTCGGCGCCGCCGCCCGGCGCCACCTCGGTGCCGTCGGCGCCCTTCCCGGAGCGCCGGCGCGCCTCGACGCTGGCCTCCTCGACGAGCGCGCCGAGCTGGCGCCGCCAGGCGGCGGCGTCGCCGCCGACCACGCCCGCAAGACGCGAGCAGCGGTCCCACTCCCCGAGCGGCGCGAGGCCCCCGTCGGGGTCGCGCACCGGACCGGCCGCGAGGAGCGCCACGACGCCCGAACGGCTGAGGCCGCCCTCCGCGAGCGCGAGGAGGCAGGCGAGGACCCGCGCGGTCGGGGCGTCGGCGAGGCGCCTCGGGCTCGGCCCGTTCCAGGCGAGGCCGGCCTCCTCCAGGCATGCCGCCGCACGCGAGGCGTAGCGGCGCCACGACGTGCACAGGAGGGCCAGGCGGGCGGGCTCGGCACCCGCCTCGAGGCGCTCGAGGAGGAGGCGCACGGCGGCACGCACCTCGGCGTCGGGGTCCTCGGCCTCGAGGACGCGCAGGCCAGCGACGGCCGTGTCGGCCTCGCCCGGCGAGGGCGGGTCCGGAAGCTCGCCGACGAGGGTGAGGCCGGCGGCGACCAGCTCGCGCACGAGCTCGGCCGCTGGCGCGTCCGCGGCGGGGTCGCCGACGAGTCCGACGTGGACGGTGAGCGCCCCGGCCCGGCCGAGCGCGGCGAGGAGACGCCGCTCGGCCGGCGAGAGGTCCTCGGGGAGGTGGACGACGACGCTGCCGATGCGGCCTTCCGGCCACGACTCGAGCGCTCGGCGCGCTGCCTCGAGGCGGTCGACGTCGTCGTGGAACCTCGGCTCGAGGGCGGCGCGCATGGCACGCACCAGCCGGACGAGGTCGCGGTCGTGCCGCTCGAGGCGCGCGAGCGCCGCGAGCCCGTCCTCGTGGCGGCGCAGGTCGAGGTAGACGGTGGCGAGCTCCGCCTCCGTCGACGGGTGCGCTGCCACCGCGGCGAGCCGGCCGGGCGACGCACGCAGCGCGCCGCGCGCCGCCGCCGCGAGCGCCGCCGCCGTAGCCGGTCGCCGCTCGCCGAGCAGGCCGGCGCGGCTCGCGAGCGACGCGGCGAGGTCGGCGAGGGGTTCGAGGCGCACGTTCACGAGGCCGGTGCGCCCCCCGGCCCGGGCGAGCCGGCGGCGCAGGTCGAAGGCGGCGCGACGGGAGGCGACGACGACGTGGACCGGCGCGAGGGGATCTGCCTCCTTCGCCGCCTCCACCGCCTCAGCCAGCGCAGCGAAGGCGGGGGGGCCGTAGGCGACGGTGCGCACGCGGCCCGGCACGGCGGTCGAGCCTACGAGCCGGCTGTCGCGCCGCAGGGCCCGGCGGCCGCCTCGCTGCGCGCGCCGCGCGCCCCCGAGCGGCTCGTCAGAGGTGCAGGCCGCACTCGGTCTTGCCCGTGCCGGCCCAGCGACCGGCACGCGGGTGGTCGCCCTCCGCGACCGGGGCGGTGACCGGCGCGCAGCCGATCGAGCGGTACCCGCGTGCGCTGAGCGGGTGACGCGGCAGGCCCCGCTGCGCGACGTACGCGTCGACGTCGTCCTCGGTCCAGGTGGCGATGGGGTTCACCTTGACCACCCCCTTGCCAGGGTCGAAGCCGACGACCGGCGCGTCGGCGCGCTCGGGCGTGTCGACCCGCTTCACGCCGGTGACCCACGCGTCGTAGTCGCGCAGCAGCTCGCGAAGCGGCGCGACCTTGCGCCGCTCGCAGCAGTCCGGCGCGCCGCAGGGGGACTCCTCGGGCCCGAGGCCGGCGGAGACGACGCGCACGGTGAACCCGTAGCGGCGCTCGACCTGGCGCAGGTAGGCGAGCGTCTCGGGGAAGTGGAAGCCGGTGTCGAGGAACGCGATCGGCACCTCGGGTGCCACGCGCCGCACGAGGTCGACGAGGACGCAGTCCTGGAACGACGAGGTGACGAGGATGCGCTCTCGAAAGCGCGAGGCGGCCCAGCGGAGCACCTCGAGGGGGCTCTCCGTCTCGAGCGCCTCGGCGACCTCGGCGAGCTCGGCGAGCGCGATCGCCCCGGGAGGCGCCGCTTCCTCGGTGGCGTCGGGTTCCCGGCCCATGACGGCGGCCACCGTACCTCCCCGCGCGCCGCGGCGTGGGCAGCAACTGCGATCGACCCGATCAGGAATATATCCTGACCTGACGAGTCAGGAATTAGGCTCGCACCGTGCCACTCGACGCACCGGCCCTACCCGTCTCGCTCGTCGTGGCGGGCCGCCGCTGCCTCGTCGTCGGCGGCGGCCCGGTCGCGCTGCGGAAGGCGTCGGCGCTCTGCGAGGCGGGCGCCGCGCTCACGGCCGTCGCGCCGAGCTTCGTCGAGGGCTTCCTCGAGCTGCCGGCCCGCCTCCACCGGCGCCCCTACCAGCCGGGCGAGGCCGCCAGCTACCGTCTCGTCGTCGCGGCGACTGGTCGGCGCGAGGTGGACCGGCAGGTCTCCGCCGACGCGGAGGCGGCCGGCGTCCTCGTCAACGCCGTCGACGACCCGGCGAGCTGCTCGCTCATCTGGCCAGCCGTGCTGCGCCGCGGCTGCGTGACGGTCGCGGTGTCGACCGGCGGGGCGAGCCCCGCGCTCGCCAGCTGGCTGCGCGACCGCATCGCCGCGCTCGTCGGCCCGGAGACGGCGGTCCTCGCCGAGCTCGTCGGCGCGGCGCGCCGAGCCGTGCACGAGGCGGGCAGCTCGACCGAGGGCCTCGACTGGCCCGCGGCGATCGCGACGGCCGAGGGCGCACTCGCCGAGGGCGGCACCGAAGCAGCCGCCCGCGCCCTGGCGCGCTGGGTGACGGCAGCGCTCGGCCCGACGGGCTCCGGAGGGCCTGCCGGGCCGGACGGCGGGGCCCGCCAGGGCGGGACGCCGGGGGGCGGCTAACTTCCGGTCCGTGGCCGCAGACGCGAGCGAGCAGCGAGTTCCGCGCCACGTCGGCTGCGTGATGGACGGCAACGGCCGCTGGGCGCTCCAGCGGGGGCTGGCGCGCACCGAGGGCCACGCGGCCGGCGAGCGCGCCCTGCTCGAGGTCATCGACGGCGCCCTCGAGCTCGGAATCGAGTGGCTCACGGTCTACGCCTTCTCCACGGAGAACTGGCGGCGCCCACCGGACGAGGTGCGCTTCCTCATGCACTTCAACCGCGGCATCCTCGAGCGCCACCGGGACGAGCTGCACGCCAAGGGGGTCCGCATCCGCTTCGCCGGCCGGCGCGACTGGCGCGTGCCGAGGCGCCTGCTTCGCGACATGGACGCGGCGATGGAGCTCACCCGTGCCAACCGCCGGATGACGCTCACCATCTGCTTCAACTACGGCGGGCGCGCCGAGATCGTCGACGCCGTGCGCCGTCTCGTCGCCGATGGCGTCGACCCGGACAAGGTCGACGAGCGAGCGATCGGGGCGCGCCTGTACTACCCCGACATGCCCGACCCGGACCTCGTCGTGCGCACCTCGGGCGAGTACCGGATCTCGAACTTCCTCCTGTGGGAGCTCGCCTACTCCGAGCTCGTCTTCAGCGACGTGCTGTGGCCCGACTTCACCCGCGAGCACCTGTACGCCGCGGTGGCCGAGTTCCGCCACCGCGAGCGCCGCTACGGCGGGATCGACCAGTGAGCCGGGAGGTACCTCGCGGGGAGGGGGCAGCGGAGGCGCCCGTACCCTGGCGCACGTGGCTGTGGGACCACATCGGCCGGATCGCCGGCACCCTCCTCGGCCTCGCCCTCGTCGCCGCGATCGCGCTCCTCGCCGCCGCCGGCTTCAAGCCTGCCCTCGTGCTCCTCCTCGTCGTCGTCGCCGGCGCCGGCCTCGTCGCGCTCGGCGGCCGCCTGCGCGAGGACTGAGCCGTGCACTACCGGGACGAGGGGGTGGTGCTGCGCACGATCCGCCTCGGCGAGGCGGATCGGATCGTCACCATCGTCACCCCCGGACACGGCAAGGTCCGCGCCGTCGCGAAGGGCGTCCGCAGGACGAAGAGCCGCTTCGGCGCTCGCCTCGAGCCGCTCAGCCACGTCGCCCTGCTGTGCTGGCGCGGGCGCGACCTCGACGTCGTCACCGGGGTCGAGGTGATCGACTCCTTCCGCGCCGTGCGCGACGACCTCGGGCGGCTGCAGGTCGCGACGACGATGCTCGAGATCGTCGACCAGGTCGCGCAGGAGCGCCACGGCGCGCCGGCGGTCTTCACCCTCCTCGTCCGGGCGCTGCGCACGCTCGAGCGCGACGGCGCACCGCTCGTGCTCGGCGCCTTCTGCCTCAAGCTGCTCGCGATCGAAGGCGTCGGGCCCGTGGTCGACGCCTGCGCGTCGTGCGGCCGCGACGGACCGCTCGTCGCGTTCGACGCCGGGGAGGGCGGCTTCCTCTGCGCCACCTGCCGGCGCGGCCGCCAGGTCTCCCCGCCGGTCGTCGAGCTCGCCCGCCAGGTCCTGTCGGGAGGGCTCGCGCGAGCGCTGTCCACCGGGGCGACGCCGGCCGTCGCCGCCCTCGAGGACCTCGCCATCGGCGCGGTCGAGCACCACCTCGACCGCCGGCTGCGCTCGGTGCGCCACCCCATCGGCGCCGGTGGCCGGCCCGAGCCGGCCGCGTCGGGCCGGTAGTCTCCTCGCATGTCGATCGCGGCCGGTCACGGCGGCGCGCGCCTGGAGGCCGTCGTCAACCTGTGCAAGCGGCGCGGGTTCGTCTTCCCCTCCGCCGAGATCTACGGGGGCATCCGCTCCACCTACGACTACGGCCCGCTCGGCGCGCTCATGCTGCGCAACGTGCGCGAGGCGTGGTGGCGCGCCATGGTGCAAGAGCGCGACGACGTCGTGCCGATCGAGGCGGCAATCCTCACGAACCCGAAGGTCTGGGAGGCCTCCGGGCACCTCGCGACCTTCACCGACCCGCTCGTGGACTGCCGCAGCTGCAAGGAGCGCTGGCGCGCCGACCAGATCGACGGTCGGTGCCCGAACTGCGGCTCGACCGACCTCACCGAGGCGCGCCCGTTCAACCTCATGTTCAAGACCTTCGTCGGCCCGGTCGAGGACGACTCCGCCGTCGCCTACCTGCGCCCGGAGACGGCTCAGGGCATGTTCGTCAACTTCGCCAACGTGATGACGACGATGCGCCTCCGCCCGCCCTTCGGCATCGCCCAGATCGGCCGGAGCTTCCGCAACGAGATCACGCCGGGCAACTTCGTGTTCCGCACCCGCGAGTTCGAGCAGATGGAGCTCGAGTACTTCGTCCCGCCGGCGGAGGCCGCCCGGTACTTCGACTACTGGTGCCAAGAGCGCCTCGCCTGGTACGAGCGCCTCGGCATTCCGAAGGACCAGCTCCGGCTGCGGCGCCACGCGGCCGAGGAGCTCTCGCACTACTCGGCGGGCACGGCGGACATCGAGTTCGCCTTCCCCTGGGGCTGGGGCGAGCTCGAGGGCATCGCGAACCGCACCGACTACGACCTGCGCGCGCACGCCGCCCACGCCGGGGTGCGCCTCGAGTTCTACGACCAGGCGAGCGGGGAGCGCTACGTGCCGCACGTGATCGAGCCGGCCGCGGGTGCGACGCGCACGATGATGGCCTTCCTCCTCGCCGCCTACGACGAGGACGAGGTCGGCGGCGAGCGGCGCACCGTGCTGCGCCTCCACCCCCGCCTCGCCCCCTACCAGGTCGCCGTCCTGCCGCTGTCGCGGCGGGCCGAGCTCACCGCCCTCGCCCGGCAGGTGCTCGCCGGCCTGCGATCCCGGTTCGTGTGCGCCTACGACGACGCCCAGTCGATCGGCCGGCGCTACCGGCGCCAGGACGAGATCGGCACGCCGCTGTGCGTGACGGTCGACTTCGACAGCCTCGAGGACGGCGCTGCGACCGTCCGAGACCGCGACACGACCGAGCAGGTGCGCCTCCCCCTCGACGCCCTCGGCGACGAGCTCGCCCGGCGCGTCGGCTGACCGCCGGCCCGCCGGCGCGCTCCGCCGAGCGGGTACCGTCCGGGCATGGCGATCCCTGAGGAGGACGTCGCCCGGGTGCGCGCCGCCACCGACCTCGCCGCGCTCGTCGGAGAGCACACGGCCTTGCGGCGCGTCGGCCGGCGCCTCATCGGGCTCTGCCCGTTCCACAGCGAGCGGACGCCCTCGTTCAGCGTGAACGCCGAGCAGGGGCTCTACTACTGCTTCGGCTGCCAGGCCTCCGGCGACGCCATCAGCTTCGTGCGAGCCGTCGAGGGCTGCGACTTCCGAGAGGCGGTCGAGCGCCTCGCAGCGCGAGCGGGCATCGCCATCCGCGACGAAGCGGGCGCTCGGGCGCCGCAGGAGCGAGGCCGACGCGAGCGCCTCCACGAGGTGCTCGAGGCCGCCGTCGACCACTACCACCGGGTGCTCCTCGACCGGCCCGAGGCGCGCCGCGCCCGCCAGTACCTGCGGGCGCGGGGCTACAGCGGCGAGACGGTTCGTCGCTTCCGCCTCGGCTTCGCGCCGGCTGGTCGGGACGGGCTTGTGCGCGCGCTGCGCCGACCCGGCGATCTGCTCGTCGAGGCCGGCCTCGCCTACCGCTCGAGCGCGGGCCTCTACGACGCCTTCCGGGAACGGCTCATCTTCCCCATCTTCGACCCCGGCGGGCGCCCGATCGCGCTCGGCGGACGCGTGCTGCCGCCCGAGCTACGTATCGGCGGCGGCGACCCGGGGCCGAAGTACCGGAACTCGCCCGAGAGCGCGATCTACCACAAGCGCCGCACGCTCTACGGCCTGAACTGGGCGAAGTCGGAGATCACGCGCTCGGGCGAGGCCATCGTCTGCGAGGGCTACACCGACGTCATCGGCTTCTTCGAGGCCGGGCTCCCCCGCGCCGTCGCGACCTGCGGGACCGCGCTCACCGAGGACCACCTCGCCCTGCTCGCCCGCTTCGCCCGACGGGTCGTGCTCTGCTTCGACGCGGACCGCGCCGGCCAGGCCGCCGCGGCTCGCCTGTACGAGTGGGAGGGGCGCCACGGGCTCGAGCTGGCGGTCGCGGCGCTGCCCGAAGGGAGCGACCCCGCGGACCTCGCCCGGGCCGACCCCGAGGCCCTCGTCGCGGCGGTGCGGTCGGCCCGCCCCTACCTCGGCTTCCTCGTCGAGCAGGCCCTCGCGGATGCCGACCTCCACAGCCCCGAGGGTCGGGCGCGCGCCGCCGAAGCCGCCGTCGCCACGATCGCGCAGCACCCCAACGGCCTCGTGCGCGACCAGTACCTCGCCGCCGTCGCCGACCGCACCCACCACGACCTCGCCGCGCTGCGGGCCCTCCTCGAGCGCCGGCGCCGCTCGGGCGACGGGCGCGAGCGCGAGCCGAGCTCGGGCGGGCGTGGGCGCGCCGGAACGGCCGCCCCCGGCGCCCGCCGGCGGGACGCCCGTCCCGGCCTCGACGCGCTCGCCCTCGCGATTCAGCGCCCCGAGGCGGTGGCGGGACTGCTCGACGAGGTGTGCTTCCTCGACCCCCTGCAGCGCCGTGCGTTCAGGGCGCTGAGCGAGGCGACGGAGCTGCACGCTGCGATCGCCGCGGCCGACGAGGAGGTGGCCGACCTGCTCCGGCGCCTGGCGGCGACGGAGGTGGAGGCGGAGGCCGACGGCACCGTGATCGCCCTCGTGCGCGTCGCCGCCGAGCACGCGCTCGACGAGCTCGAGACCGAGGCACGCCTCGCCGAGCAGGACGGCGACGCGGCTCGCGTCGCCGAGGCGACCGCCACGAACGCCTGGCTGAAGGGCGAGCTGCCCGCGCTCAGCACCCTCCTCGAGCGCCCGGACGAGCGCGCCCGCGGGCTGGAGTCGGCCCGGCGGTTGGTAGCGTGGCTTCGCGATCGGGAAGAAGGTCGACGATGAGGAGCAGCGACCCAGTCGAAGGCGACCTCCGGCCCGGCCACCCCCCGCCGGCGCCCCGGTCGCGCCGGCGTGGCGCCCCGAGGAGGTCGCCCGACGTGGCGCCGCACGGCGAGCCCGACGACGGAGCCGAGGCCCTGCGCGCGCTGCGCAGCGGCGCGGCCGTGAGCCCCGGGCCGCCTTCCACCGACACCGTGCGCGCCTACCTGCGCGAGATCGGCCGCGTGTCGCTCCTGTCGGCCGATCTCGAGGTGCTGTGCGCGAAGCGCATCGAGCGCGGCCTCGAGGCGCAGCGCCTGCTCGAGCAGTGGCGGGCCGAGGGCCGCCTCGAGGAGGTCCCCGCCGCCGAGCGCGAGGCCGCCCGGCGCGCCGTGCGCGAGGGCCAGGAGGCCAAGGACCTGCTCACCGAGGCGAACCTGCGCCTCGTCGTCTCCATCGCCAAGCGCTACCGCAACCGCGGCATGGCCTTCCTCGACCTCATCCAGGAGGGCAACCTCGGGCTGATGCGCGCCGTCGAGAAGTTCGACTACCGCCGCGGCTTCAAGTTCCCGACGTACGCCACCTGGTGGATCCGCCAGGCGATCACTCGGGCCGTCGCGGACCAGGCGCGCACGATCCGGATCCCGGCCCACATGGTCGAGACGATCAACAAGGTCGTGCGGGTCCAGCGCCAGCTCTCCCAGCAGCTCGGACGGGAGCCGACGGTCGAGGAGATCGCCGTGCGGATGCAGTTCCCCGTCGAGCGCGTCCGGGAGATCCAGCGCATCAGCCAGGACACCGTCTCGCTCGAGCAGCCGATCGGCGACGAGGACGACTTCCGTCTCTCCGACGTCATCGAGGACCAAGCCGCCGAGGTCCCCGTCGACGCGGCGACGCGCGCCCTGCTCAACGAGGCGGTGCAGCGCGCCCTCGGCGAGCTGTCGGCGCGCGAGCAGGAGGTGGTGCGCCTCCGCTTCGGCCTCGACGACGGCCGGATCCGTACGCTCGAGGAGGTCGGGCGCATCTTCGGCGTGACGCGCGAGCGCGTCCGCCAGATCGAGATGAAGACCCTCGCCAAGCTGCGCCAGCCGTCGGTGGCGCGGCCGCTTCGCGACTACTTCGAGAGCGACTGAGCCTCCTTCGCCAGGGCGCCGCGCCGAAGGCCGCGAGCGCGGCCGAGGGCGGCGGCCTAGGCTGTCGGAGGGGGCCGGGCAGGGCTCGTCCGGCACGAGGACGGAGCGCCTCGTCGCCCGGGCGTACCCGCGTGCCCTGCGCTCGCCTCGGGCTCGGCGGGAGCGGCCGCGCCCGGCGCCGGCACGGAGCAGAGGGGGTGGGCGGTGGAGCCGTCCGAGCACACGATTGCGGTTCTCCTCGAGGAGGGACGGACGTTCCCGCCGCCGCCGGCGTTCGCGGCGCAGGCGCTGTACCGCGACGACGCCCCCTACCGGGAGGCGGAGGCCGACCTCGAGGGCTTCTGGGCACGGCAAGCCGAGCGCCTCGTGTGGCGGCGGCGCTGGGACCAGGTCCTCGACTGGTCCGGGGCGCCCTTCGCCCGTTGGTTCGTGAACGGGCGCCTGAACGTCACGGAGAGCTGCCTCGACCAGCACCTCGCCGAGCGAGCCGAGCGCGTCGCGTACTACTGGGAGGGCGAACCGGGCGACCGGCGGGCCATCACCTACGGCGAGCTGCACGCGGAGGTCTGCCGGCTGGCGAACGCCCTCGCAGAGCTCGGCGTGGGCAAGGGGGACCGCGTCGCCATCTACATGGGCATGGTCCCCGAGCTGCCCGCCGCGCTCCTCGCCTGCGCGCGCCTCGGCGCGCCGCACTCGGTCGTCTTCGGCGGCTTCTCCGCCGACGCGCTCGCCGAGCGCATCAACGACGCGCAGGCGAAGGTGCTCATCACCTGCGACGGCGCCTGGCGCAACGGCCAGGTCGTCCCCCTCAAGGAGATGGCCGACGCGGCGCTGGAGCGCACCCCGTCGATCGAGGCGGCCGTCGTGCTCCGCCGGACGGGCACGCCGGTCGCGATGCGCGCGGGCCGAGACCACTGGTACCACGACGTCGTCGCGAGGCAGCCGGCCGAGCGTCCGGCCACCGAGTGCGACGCCGAGGACCTCCTCTACCTCCTCTACACCTCGGGCACGACGGGCAAGCCGAAGGGGATCGTGCACACCTGCGGCGGCTACCTCGTCGGGTGCGCGGCGACGCACCGCATGGTCTTCGACCTCCACGACGAGCGCGACGTCTACTGGTGCACGGCGGACGTCGGCTGGGTGACCGGCCACAGCTACGTCGTCTACGGCCCGCTCGCCAACGGCGCGACCTCGGTGCTCTACGAGGGCGCCCCGCAGTACCCGGACAAGGACCGCTTCTGGGACATCGTCGAGCGCTACAAGGTGACGATCCTCTACACCGCGCCGACCTCGATCCGCACCTTCATGAAGTGGGGGCGCGAGTACCCCGACAAGCACGACCTGTCGAGCCTGCGACTGCTCGGCAGCGTGGGCGAGCCGATCAACCCCGAGGCGTGGGTCTGGTACCGGGAGGTGATCGGCGGCTCCCGCTGCCCGGTCGTCGACACCTGGTGGCAGACCGAGACCGGCATGATCCTCATCTCGCCGCTGCCGGGCGTGACGACCACGAAGCCGGGCTCCGCGACCGTCCCCCTGCCCGGCGTGGCGGCGGACGTCGTGGACGACGAGGGCCGCTCCCTGCCCCCCGGCCAGGGGGGCTACCTCGTGCTCACGCGGCCGTGGCCGGCCATGCTGCGCGGCATCTACGGCGACGAGGAGCGCTACGTCAGCACCTACTGGCGGCGCTTCTCCAAGCCCGCGGAGCACCGCTGGGTGTACCTCGCCGGGGACGGCGCCAAGCGGGACGCCGAGGGCAACTACTGGCTGCTCGGGCGCGTCGACGACGTGATGAACGTCTCCGGACACCGCATCTCGACGCTCGAGGTCGAGTCCGCCCTCGTCGACAACCCCCTCGTCGCCGAGGCCGCGGTGATCGGCCGGAACGATCCGATCACCGGCCAGGCCATCGCCGCGTTCGTGACGCTGCGCGGCCAGCAGGTCGGCGACGAGGCGCTCATCGCGACCCTGCGCGACCACGTCGAGCGCAAGATCGGCAAGATCGCCCGGCCGGCCTCCATCGTGTTCACCGACGAGCTCCCGAAGACCCGTTCGGGCAAGATCATGCGCCGCCTGCTGCGCGACATCTCCGAGGAGCGCCAGCTCGGCGACGTGACCACGCTGGCGAACGCGGCGGTCGTCCAGGAGATCGCCGAGAAGGCGCAGGCCGCGCTGCGCCGGGAGGACTGACCCCCGCCAGCCGGGCCGAGAGGCGCCTCGGCCGGGGCGACTACTGGCCTTGACCGCGGTGGTCCGCCGTGGGAAGCTCATGAGGAATCGATTCCGGCGAGGTGGGGCGTGCAGCCTGGGGAGCGGTGGAAGGTCGGGGTCGACACCGGGGGGACCTTCACCGACCTCGTCGCACTCGGCCCGAGCGGCGAGGTCCGCCTCGTGAAGGTGAGCTCGACGCCGCGAGCGCCCGCGGACGCGGTGTTCGCCGCCCTCGAGCGCACCGGCCTCGCCCTCGGGACCGACCTCGAGCAGTTCGTGCTCGGCACGACGATCGCGACGAACGCGGTACTCCAGCGCAGCGGCGTGCGCACCCTGCTCCTCACGACGGCGGGGTTCGAGGACCTCCTCTACATCCAGCGGATCGACCGGCGAGGCCTGTACGACCTCCAGTGGGTGAAGACCGCTCCGCTCGTGCCGAGCCACGACACGATCGGCGTCGCCGAGCGGATCCTCGCCGACGGCTCGGTCCTGCACGAGCTCACCGATGCCGAGCTCGAGCGCGTCGTGGCCGCGGTCGGCGCGCGCCTCGTCGAGCCGGAGCCCGCCCGCGCCGTGTCGATCTGCCTCCTGTTCAGCTACGTGAACGACCTCCACGAGCGGCGCCTCGCCGAGCGGCTCCGTCAGGCCTTCCCGGGCCTCGCGGTCTCGGTGTCGAGCGAGGTGGCCCCGATCTGGCGGGAGTACGAGCGCGCGAGCACGACCACGATCGACGCCTTCGTCAAGCCGATCGTCACCGGCTTCTGCGAGTCCCTCGCCGAGGGGCTGGAGCGGCGCGCCGTGGGAGGGTGGCACGGGCTCATGAAGTCGAACGGGGGCCAGGTGCCGCTCGCGCGCGCCGCGGCCCGACCGGCCGAGCTCGTGCTCTCCGGGCTCGCCGGGGGCGTCATCGCCGGGAACCACTGGTGTCGCCGGCTCGGCTCGGACCGGGCCGTCACCCTCGACATGGGAGGGACGAGCGCCGACGTCGGCGTCATCGTCGACGGCCAGCTGATGTTCTCTGGGCTGTTCGAGGTCGAGTGGGGAATGCCGCTGTGCCTGCCGCTCATCGACGTCACGACCATCGGTGCCGGCGGGAGCTCGATCGCGTCGATCGACCGCACCGGGCTCGTACGCGTCGGGCCTGCGAGCGCGGGCGCCGACCCAGGGCCCGCCTGTTACGGCAGGGGCGGCCAGGACCCGACGATGACGGACGCCAACCTCGTGCTCGGCCGCCTGGACCCCGGCTACTTCCTCGGTGGCGAGCTCGTGCTCGACGAAGGCCGCGCCCGGTCGGCCATCGAGCCGCTCGCCGACACGCTCGGCCTCTCGGTCCCCGAGGCGGCCGACGCCATCATCGCGGTCGCGATCGAGAACATGGCCGGGGCAGTCCGCCTCGTCACCGTCGACCGCGGCCTCGACTACCGGGACTTCGACCTCGTGGCCTTCGGCGGCGCCGGCCCGCTGCACGCCGCCGAGCTGGCGCGCCGGCTCGGCATGCGTCGCGTCGTCGTCCCGCCGGCACCAGGGCTCGTCTCCGCCTTCGGCGCGGTGATCGCCGACGCGCGCGTGGACCGGCGGGCGACGCTCGTGCGCCGCCTCGACCGCCCGGAGGCCAAGGACGTGCCCGTCGAGCTCGCCCGGGTGGCCGAGCAGGCCGCCGCCGAGCTCGCCGCGCACGGGCGCGCGACCGACGAGATCGCGCTCAGCACCTACGTCGCCTGCCGCTACCTCGGTCAGAACTACGAGCAGGAGATCCGGATGTACCACGGTCACGTGGACAAGACGTTCGAGCTCGCGATCCCGATCAGGCCAGGCTCCCCGTCCTTCGTCGAGGAGCTCGCGGCGCGCTTCCACGAGCAGCACGAGCGCGCCTACGGGTACCACCTCGAGGACCAGCCGATCCAGGCCATCTACCTCGGCGCGACGGCCCTCGTCCCGGGACCCTCGGTCACCCTCCGGCCCTACGAGGGCGGCGCCCGCCAGCCGGCGACGCAGCGCCGGGTGCTGTGCGGTCGCGGCCAGTGGGCGCAGGCCACGGTGGTGCGCCGCGCCGGGCTCCGGCCGGGCACCTCGCTCGCCGGACCGGCGATCGTCGAGGAGCCGGACTCCACCACCTACGTGCCGCCCGGGTTCCTGCTCGAGGTGGACGACTCGGCCTGCCTCGTCCTGTCCGAGCGACCGGACCGGAGCTGAGGACGTGGCGACGCACCTCCTCGCCGACGACGCCGGGGCCGTCGACCGCGTCACCCTCACGCTCTTGCACCGCCAGCTCGTCAACATCTGCGACGAGATGGCGGTGTCGATGATGCGGACCGCCTACTCCCCCATCTTCTCGGAGGGGCTCGACTTCTCGACGCTGATCCTCGACCGGCACGGCGGCCTCGTCGCGACGGCCGGTCTCAACCCGGCGATGCTCGGGGCGTCCCTCTACGCCGCGACGTGGGTGATCCGCGAGGTCGGGCCGGACAACTTCAGCCCCGGCGACGTGTGGATCCACAACGACCCCTACCGCGGCGGCTCGCACATGCCCGAGCACATGATGATCATGCCGATCTTCGTCGAGGACGAGATCGTGGCCTACGTCGGCAACATCGCGCACCTCGCCGAGATCGGGGGCATGGCACCGGGATCCTTCGCCGCCACGGCGACCGACGTCTTCCAGGAGGGGCTGCGGCTCCCACCGGTCCGGCTCTTCCAAGGAGGCGAGCCCGTCCGGGACATCTGGCGGATCATGCTCTCGAACCACCGGACGCCGGCCAACAGCTGGGGCGACCTGCACGCCATGCTCGGGTCGCTGCGCGTCGGCGAGCGCCGGCTGCGCCAGCTCCTCGCGGAACGGGGCGTCGCGGAGCTCGACGAGGCCTTCGCGAGGCTGCAGGACTTCACCGAGGCCTGCCTGCGCCGGGAGGTCGCGGCGCTCCCCGACGGCGTCTACCGGGCCGAGGACTGCTTCGACGACGACGGGATCACCGATCGCCGCCACGTCGTGCGCCTCGCCGTCATCGTCGAGGGGGACGAGATCGTCTTCGACTACTCCGCATCGGACCCGCAGGCGATCGGCCCGATCAACGCACCCTACGTCGTCACGCTCTCGGCCTCGTTGAACGGCCTCCTCTACATCATCGGCGAGGGGATCCCCGTCAACGCCGGCGTGGCCCGCGTCGCGCGCGTCGTCGCGCCGGCGGGGTCGATCTGCTGCGTGAAGCTCCCCGGCGCCTGCGTCGGCGGCCAGACGGAGAACCAGCCCCGGGTCATGGAGATGGTGATGGGCAGCGTGCTCGGGCAGCTCCTGCCCGAGCGCTGCGCCGCGGCGAGCGGCAACACGTCGCTGAACTTCCTCTTCGGCGGGGTCGACCCCCGCAGCGGCGAGTACTTCGCCCACTACCACTTCGAGGCGAACGGCTGGGGAGGCCGTGCTACGAGCGACGGGAACAACGCCCAGATCGTCCCCCACGCCAACTGCCGCAACACGCCGGTCGAGATCTTCGAGACGCGCTGGCCGTGGATCCACCACCGGTACGCGCTCAACCGGGACTCCGCGGGCGCCGGACGCCACCGGGGCGGGCTCGGGATCGAGCGAGTCCTCGAGGTGGCGGCGGACGTGATCACCGTGAGCGTGCTCGCCGACCGCGCCAAGGTGCCGCCGTGGGGCCTGTTCGGCGGCCAACCCGGGAGCCTGACGCGCGTCGAGCTGCGCCGCGCCGGCGAACGGGACTTCGCGTCCTTCCAGGAGCACTTCGGGCTCGTCAGCCCCTCGAAGTTCTCGAACGTGCGCCTGGTCCGCGGCGACCAGGTGCGCCTCGTCTCGCCGTCGGGTGGCGGCTACGGCGACCCCGCGACGCGCGACCCCGCCCTCGTCGCCGCCGACGTCCGCGAGGGCTTCGTCTCCCGGGAGAGCGCCGAGCGGTACTACCGCGTCGTCCTCGACGACAGCGGTGCGCTCGACGAGCGACGGACACGCGAGCTGCGGACGGGAGGCGGCGATGCCCTGGCGTGAGCTCGGCAAGTCCTGGCACGACACCACCGTCGACTACTGCGAGGTGTGCGGCAACCTCCTCATCCGCGCCTACTTCGAGTTCCGCGCGCCGGACGGGACCACCCGCCGGGCCTGCTGCGAGGACGACGAGCGCCTCCTCGCGCTCCTCGAGCGACACCGAGTGGCGCCGGGCGGCTGATCGCCGTGGACCGCTGGCGCGTCGGGATCGATACGGGCGGCACCTTCACCGACCTCGTCGCCGTGCGCGGCTCGGCGCTGTCGAGCGCGAAGGTCCCCTCCACACCGCCCCGCTACGAGCAGGGGGTGCTCGACGCCCTGGCGGCGGCGGGCATCGACCTCGCCGAGACCGAGCTCGTGGCGCACGGCACGACGGTGGCGACGAACGCGGTGATCACGGGGCAGGTCGCGCCCACCGCGCTCCTCACGACCGCGGGCTTCCGGGACGTCCTCGAGCTGCGCCGCCACAACCGGGGTGACCCCTTCGACATCATGTGGGACCCGCCGGCGCCGATCGTGCCCCGCCGCCACCGCTACGAGGTGCGCGAGCGCCTCGACTACGCCGGCGCGATCGTCGAGCCCCTCGAGGAGGCGGACGTCCTCGCCGCCGTCAAGTCGGCCCGTGCCGCGCGCATCACCTCCTTCGCCACCTGCTTCCTCCACTCCTACGAGAACCCCGACCACGAGCTGCGGGCGCGCTCGCTCATCCTCGAGGCCATGCCCGAGGCGACGGTCTCGTGCTCGTGCGAGCTGCTGCGCGAGCCCGACGAGTTCGAGCGCACCTCGACGACGGTGATCAACGCGTGCCTCGTGCCGGTCGTCGCGGGCTACCTGCGCTCCCTCGAGCGCCTCCTCGCCGCGGCGGGATTCCGCGGCAGGCTCGCCGTCATGCACTCCGGCGGCGGGCTGCTCTCGGTCGAGAGCGCGGCGCGCTTCCCGGCACGCCTCGTCACCTCGGGACCGGCCGCGGGCGCGATGGCGGCCGCCGGCGTCGCCGGGTCAGGCAGCCCGGCCGGCGGCGTGACCGCCGCCGAGGGGATCGCCCGGGCGACAGGCCTCGACGAGGTGATCTCCCTCGACATCGGCGGGACGAGCGCGGACATCGCGGTCATCAGGGGCGGCCGGGCGCGCCTCGTCAACGAGTACTCGCCGCAGTTCGGCCAGGTGATCCGCTTCCCGGCAGTCGACCTCGTCACGATCGGCGCCGGGGGCGGCTCGATCGCGTGGGTGGACGCGGGGGGCCTGCCGCACGTCGGGCCGCAGAGCGCGGGGGCCGTCCCCGGCCCCGCGGCCTACCTGCGCGGCGGCACCGCCGCGACGGTGACCGACGCGAACGTCGTGCTCGGGCGCCTCGGCGGGGGCTTCGGCCTGGCGGGCGGGGTCGCGCTCGACGAGGGCGCGGCGACGCGTGCCGTCGAGGAGTTCGCGTCCCGGCTCGGGCTCACGGTAGCGGCGGCTGCGCTCGGCATCGTCGAGCTGGTCGTCGACAGCATGGCCCGGTCGATCCGCGTCGTCACCGTCGAGCGCGGCCTCGACCCGCGGGACTTCACCCTCGTCGCCTTCGGGGGCGCCGGGCCGCTGCTCGCCGCCGAGCTCGCCGCCGCCCTCGACATGCGCCGGGTCGTCGTCCCGCTCGCGCCCGGGGTGACCTCGGCCCTCGGGTGCCTGCACGTCGACATCGCCCACGACGTCGCCGAGGCGTTCATCGCCCCGCTCTCGGCGCTCGGGCGCGACGCTGTGGCCGCGCGCCTCGGCGCGCTCGCCGCGCAGCTCCACGAGCGGCTCGACCTCGACGGCGTGGCGCCGGACGAGCGGCGCATCGAGCTCGCGCTCGACCTGCGCTACGTCGGGCAGGTGAAGGCGCTCACCATCCCCGTCACCCCGGAGGCGCTCGCCGGGGACCTCGCCGGGACGCTGCTCGAGCGGTTCTACGAGGAGTACGAGCGCCAGTTCCACTTCGCCACCCGCGACATCCCGGTCGAGACCGCCGCGCTGCGGGCCCGTGGGCTGCGGCCGGCGCGTCGGCCGACGATCCCATTCGTCCCGGGACGGTCGGGCGCGCCGACGACCGAGCGGAAGGTGGTGACGAAGGCCGGCGAGCTGCCCACGCCCGTGTACGCGCGCAAGGAGCTGCCGGTCGGCACGCGCCTGCGCGGTCCGGCCATCGCGGTGCAGGCCGACTCGACGACCTGGGTCCCGCCGGGCTGGCAGGCAGAGGTCGACGCGCTGGGCAACCTCGTCATCGAGCGGACGAGCTGGGAGGCGCCGTGAACGCGGGGCGGGATGGCCTTCGGACGCGGGACCCGATCCTGTTCCAGGTGCTCTACAACGCCTTCTCGAGCGTCGTCGACGAGATGGGGGCGCTGCTCCAGAAGGTGGCGTTCTCGCTCGTCGTGAGCGAGGGGCGAGACTACTCGGGGACGATCTGCACCGCGAGCGGCGACCTCGTCGCGTCGGGGAGCACGGACCTCCCCGCGCACCTCGGGACGATCCCGTTCACGGTGAAGGGGACCCTCGCGTGGGTCGGACCGCACCCCGAGCGCTTCTTCCGCGAGGGCGACGTCGTCCTCGTCAACGACCCCTACATCGGGGGCACGCACCACAACGACGTGCGCGCGATCATGCCGGTCTTCCTCGGCGGACGCCTCGCCGCCTTCGTCCAGTGCTCCGCGCACTGGACCGACATCGGCGGGGCGGTCCCGGGCACCTTCGACCCGAACGCGCGCAGCTCCTACGGGGAGGGCCTGGCCATCACGCCGGTCCACGTCGTGCGTGGCGGGGTCCTCGAGCGCGAGGTCGTCGACCTCATCTTGCGCAACGTGCGCATGCCGGAGGTCGCCTACGGGGACCTCCTCGCCCAGATCGGCGCGGTCCGCCTCGGCGAGCGGCGGCTGCAGGAGCTGGCGCGCCGCCACGGCGAGGAGACGATCGTCGCGGTCATGGACGAGGTGATCGGCTACGCCGAGGACGTGCTGCGCCACGAGTTCGCGCAGCTGCCCGACGTGTCCATCCCGGTCGAGGCGCTCATCGACCGGGACCCGGGGGCCGACGACGACACCCCGCTCGCGGTGCGCATGCGCCTCACGATCAGCGGGGACCGGGCGACGATGGACTTCTCCGAGTCCTCGGGTCTCGCGCGCGGGGCGATGAACGCCTCCAAGGCCGTGTGCATCTCGTCGGCCGTCGTGACCTTGAAGATGATCTTCCCCCACGTCCTCATGAACGAGGGCGTGTTCCGGGCGGTCGACTTCGTCGTGCCCGACGGCCTGCTCGTCTCGGCACCTTTCCCCGCCCCGACCTCGGGCATGGCTGCCGGCGTCTACCCGGCTGTCGCCGACTGCGTGCTGAAGGCCTTCATCCAGATCGCGCCGGAGCGGTGCATGGCGGGGCCGACGGGCCTCCTCAACATCGTCATCGGTGGCTACGACCCGCGGCCGGGGTTCGAGCGCGACTACGTCGCGTACCTGTGGCTCGAGGGCGGCTGGGGCGGGCGCCCCGCGGCCCGGGACAACCACACGGCGATGACCACGTTCGCGACGACGGCGACGAACCAGCCCGTCGAGCTCCAGGAGCGCCTCTTCCCGCTGCGCTACGAGTGCTACCGGCTCGAGCCCGACAGCGCCGGCCCCGGTCGCTCCCGAGGCGGTCTCGGCGTGCGCCGGCGCTGGTACCTCACGGAGGCCGAGGGGGTGCTGTCGGACCTCGGCGACGGCGAGCGCTTCGGGCCCTGGGGCTGGGCCGGCGGCGGCGACGCGGCGCCGAACCGCTTCGTCTACGGCCCGGGCACCCCCGAGGAGGTGAACATCGGGATGTTCTGCACCGGCATGCGCCTCGAGCCCGGCCGCATCCTCGACTGCTTCCAGCCCGGCGGTGGCGGCTACGGGGACCCCTTCGAGCGCGACCCCGCCTGGGTCCTCGACGACGTCCTCGACGGCTACGTCTCGGTCGCGGCAGCCGAGCGGGACTACGGCGTCGTCGTCCGCCCCCTCGCCACGGGGGGCTTCGCCGTCGACGAGGAGGCGACCCGCGCGGCTCGCTCGCGCCCGAGGCGGCAGCGAGCGTGAGCAGCGCGCACGAGCGGCCGGTCGTCGCGCTCACCGGCGCGGCGGGGACGATCGGGTCGGCGATCGCCCGTGAGCTCGCGCGCCGGGAAGCCCGCCTCGTCCTCGTCGACCGTGACGAGGACGCGCTGCGGTCGCTCGCCGCGCTCCGTGCGGACCACCTCCTCCTCGCCGAGGACGTCAGCGCCGAGGGGGCAGCTGCGCGCGTGCTCGACGCCGCGCGCGACCGGTTCGGCCGTCTCGACGCCGTCGTCAACAACGCCGGCATCGCGGGACCGGTCGGTCCGATCGAGGACGCGCCGTTCGCCGAGGTCGAGCGCGTCTTCGACGTGAACGTGCTCGCCGTGGTCCGCGTGCTGCAGGCGGTCATCCCCCACTTCCGCGCCCGGGGCAACGGCCGCGTCGTCAACGTCGCCTCGGGCGCCGGCCTGGCCGGGACCGCCTACCTGGCCGCCTACAGCGCGACCAAGCACGCGGTCGTGGGACTGACCCGCTCGGTCGCCGCGGAGCTCGCGCGCTGCGGCGTCTCGGTGAACGCCGTCTGCCCGGGCTGCGTCGCCTCCCCGATGATGGGCCGCATCGAGGCCGCCCTGGCGGACGCGCTCGGCGCCCCGGCCTCCTTCGAGGCGGCGATCCCCGCGGGCCGCTACGCACGGCCCGAGGAGGTCGCGAACCTCACCGCCTACCTCGCGCTCGACGCCCCGCCCTACCTCACCGGGGCGGCGGTCGTCCTCGACGGCGCGATGCGCGCCTAGCGTGGCCGTGGCGGCGCGCCGAGCCGTCGTGACCGGGGCGAGCCGGGGGATTGGCGCCGCCATCGCCAGGCGTCTCGCCCTCGACGGCCACCAGGTCGCCCTCCTCGGGACCGACGCCGACGCGCTGGCGGCGGTCGCCGCCTCGATCGAGGCAGCGGGCGGCGAGGCCGAGGTGCGCTGCTGCGACCTCGCCGACGACGCTGCGCTGTCTCGCACCGCCGCCGAGCTCGCCGGGCGCGGCCCGGTCCACTCGCTCGTGAACAACGCCGGCGTCGTGCGCGTCGGCCCTCCGAGTACGCAGGGGGGCAGCGCCTGGGACGCCGTGATGCGGGTCGACGTGCGCGCGGTCTTCGAGCTCACTCGCCAGCTCGAGGAGGCGCTGGCGCGAGCGCAGGGCGCGAGCGTCGTCAACGTCAGCTCGGTGATGGGGCAGCTGGCGACGCGCGGCATCATCTCCTACGTCGCCGCCAAGGGCGCGCTCAACCAGCTCACGCGGGGCCTCGCCCTCGAGTACGCACCGATGGGGATCCGGGTCAACGCCGTCGCGCCGGGGTTCATCCGCACCGACATGTTCGAGACCTCGCACCCGCCGTCGCGCCGAGCCGCGCTCGGACGCGCGCACCCCCTCGGACGTGTCGGGACCCCCGAGGAGGTCGCGGCCGTCGTCTCGTTCCTCTGCTCGCCCGACGCGAGCTTCGTGTCGGGCGCGGTCATCCCCGTCGACGGGGCGCTCGCCTGCGCGCTCGCGATCCCGCCGATCGACTGAGGCGCCCCGCTGGGCGTGCGCGCGGCGCTCGCCGCGGCGGTCGGTCCGGGTACCGGCGAGCCCGGCCCCCCGAGGTTGACGGCGCCGGGCGACCCTCCTAGCATCGTTCCTTGGAATCGATTGCGAGCGCCGCCAGACAGCGCGGCGATCTCGCGGTGAGGGGGAAGCGCGTGAGACACAGCAAGACGAACAAGCACTTCATGCCCGTCGCGGGCGCCGTGGTGGCCGCAGGGTCGCTGCTCGTGGCGTCCGCCTGCTCCACCTCCGCCACACCGAAGGTGGCGCGTGGGGCCAAGGCGCCGCAGACCGTGAAGTTCAAGTGGGGAACCTTCCATCTGGCGAGCAGGATCGAGTCGAAGATCAAGGCCCACAAGCCGCTCGTCATGGACCTCTCCTTCCAGGCGCTCTCCGAGCCGGGCGCGCCGGCGCTCCTGCGGGCGGGGCTGCAGCGGGGTGCCGCGTGGGCGAAGCACCGCTACGGCGTGACGATCAAGGTCAACCTCATCGGCACGCCGGAGACCGATCCGCCGAGCCAGATCAGCCAGATCCAGAGCCTGGTGAGCGCCGGTCAGGTTGACTGCGTCGGCGTCGAGCCGGTCACGCCCGGCGCCTTCCTCAAGGTGATCAACACGACGATGCAGTCGGGCGTCCCGGTGATGACCGTCAACACCGACAGCCCGGCTTCGCACCGCATCGCCTACTACGGGGTGAACGACACCGCACCGTCGGGCCGGTTCTTCACCGGCAAGATCGCCGGCGACTTCACGGTCGCCTGGGCGAGGGCGCACAAGGTGAAGCTGACCTCTGCCGCGCTCATCACCGGCGACACGACGGCCTCGTGGGCGCAGGGCCGGATGCAGGGCTGGCTGAGCACCGTGAAGAAGGCCTTCCCGAAGATGAGCGTCGTCGGGACCCCGACGAACGCCTTCACGACCGGCTACGACCCCGCGCAGATCAACTCGAAGATGTCCGCCTTCATGACCGGGCACCCGAACGTCCAGTTCTACTTCGACAGCGACTGGGGCGCGGCGGTCATCGCCCAGCTGATCGGTTCCCGGCACCTCAAGGGCAAGGTGTACACGCTGGGGTTCAACGTGGACTCCACCTACCTGAAGGACCTGCAGCAGGGGACCCTGATCGGCACGATCGACCAGCGCTACGACCTGCAGGCGGAGAACTTCGTGAAGGGCTGCGCCCAGTTCCTCCTCGGCGGGGTCGTCCCGAAGACGCCCTTCCAGTACCTCAACCCGTCGATCTGGACGCCCGCCAACGTGGCCAAGGCCATCAAGCTGTACAACAGCATCCCGGGCGCCCTCGGCTGACCCTGGGCGCCAGGCGGTGAGCGGCGGCACGGCGCTCGTCCTGCCGGGGCTCGTTGTCCCGGCGGTCGGCGCCGTGCCGTCCTCGTCGCCCCCCGCCCTTGAGGGCGGACCGACTGACCACCAACCGAGGTGACGAGCCCGACGTTGCACGAGACACGAACACTGCGCATCGAGGCGCTGGACAAGTCCTACGGGCCGACGCACGCTCTCAAGGGCCTCTCCCTCGCCGTGGCCTCGAACCGAATCGTCGGCATCGTGGGCCCGAACGGCGCGGGCAAGAGCACCCTCGTCAAGATCCTCGCCGGCGAAGAGCGCGAGGACGGCGGCACGCTCTCGGTCGACTCCACGGTGTGGAGCGCGGAGCGTCGCCGCCGATCGGTCGCGATCGTGCACCAGGAGCCCCAGCTCTTCCCGAACCTCACCGTCGCCGAGAACCTCCTCGTCGAGAACGCCGGCCTGCGCCGGCCGCGCCCGACGCGCGAGGTGCGCGCGCTCCTCGAGCGCCTCGAGATCGCCCCGATGGCGGACGTGCTGCTCGAGAACACCTCGATCGTCGTCTGGCAGCTGACGGAGATCGCTCGGGCGCTCCTGCGCTCCGCCGAGGTCTTCCTCTTCGACGAGCCCAACTCGGCGCTCACGCGGGAGGAGTCCCGGCGCCTGTTCGAGCAGATGGAGCTGCTCAAGAGCCCCGACCGCTTCGTCTTCCTCGTCTCGCACCGCCTCGGCGAGGTCGCCGAGGTCTGCCAGGAGGTCGCCGTCGTGCGCGACGGCGCGGTCGTCACGACGCTGGCGGGCGACGAGGTGACCTCCGACCGCCTGGCGTCGCTGCTCGCCGCCGAGGAGCTCGGCGCCAGCGCAGCGCCGGCGGCCGTCCCGGCGAGCGCGCC
This sequence comes from Acidimicrobiales bacterium, assembly GCA_035294085.1. NCBI lineage: Bacteria > Bacillati > Actinomycetota > Acidimicrobiia > Acidimicrobiales > Acidimicrobiales bacterium. The sequence goes on from DATGLP010000006.1 coordinate 131,176, forward strand.
CGCGCCCCCCGCGGCCGCGTCGGCTCGCCCGCTCCCCGCCCCGGGCGCGCGGCTCGAGGGGATCCCCGGCCTCGTGATCGCCGTGACCGGCCCGGAGGGCGGCGGCGGACGCGAGATCGTGCGCGCCGCGTCGGTACGCGCGCCCGCACCCGACGGCCGGCGGCGGGCGACAGAGCGGGCCTACATGCCCTCGGACCGCCAGCACAGCCTCTTCTTCAACCTCTCCGTCGCGGCCAACATCGCGGCCCGTCTCCGGCGCGACCAGCTCCCGGGCCGGCCGCGGCTGCTGACCCAGCGGGCCTTCGCCAGAGCGGCACAGGCCTACATCGAGGAGTTCGACATCAAGACCGAACGGCCGGGCGCGAGCGTCGGCAGCCTGAGCGGGGGCAACCAGCAGAAGGTCGCGCTGGCGAGCGCCCTCGCCGTGGATCCCGCGCTGCTCGTCGTCGAGGAGCCGACGCGCGGCGTCGACGTCTCGACGAAGCGCCAGATCTACGCGATCCTGCGGAACTTCGCGGCTGCCGGCGGTGCCGTCGTCCTGTACGTCACCGAGCTCGAGGACGCCCTCGGGTGCGCGGATCAGCTCTACGTCGTGAGCGAGCACGCGATTCGGGGCATGATCGACGTCAAGGCGGTCGGCGAGCTCGAGGAGCTCGGCGTCGCCGTGAACCGCCTCCTCTCGCGAAGGAGGGACGATGCCGCGTAGCGAGCGCCGGCTCGCCGAGCGCCTCCGGGCCTGGGACGGGCTACACGCGAGCCGGGACGGCACCGGACGGCTCGCGCGCCCGGTCGAACGGGAGGCGGGCGCGTCCGGGGGAGCCTCCGAGCGGGCAGGCGGCAGCTGGGCGACGGCGAGGCGGGTGCTCCGGTCGTGGTCCCGACTCGGCGGCCTCCTCGCCGCCGTGCTCATCTGCGCCTTCGTCTTCGACGGCCTGAACACGGCCTTCCTCAGCGCGAACAACATCCTCAACATCTTCAAGACGACGAGCAGCCTGGCCATCATCTCGTTGGGCGAGATGATCGTCCTGCTCGTGGGCGAGATCGACCTGTCGGTGGGGTCGGTCTACGGGCTCGGCGCCATGGTCACCGGGCTGCTGTGGACGAACGGCACCCCGTTCGTGCCCGCCCTGCTCGCCGGGCTCGCGACCGGGGTCGCGGCCGGGATCGTCAACGGCTTCGTGACGACCGTCGTGCGGGTCAACTCGTTCATCGCGACCCTCGGCATGCTGAACCTCGCCGAGGGGATCGACTTCCTGATCTCGAACTCAGCCTCGATCAACCCGAACACGACGCTCGGCGGCTACAACATCTTCGCGGCCTTCGGCCAGGACCAGCTGTTCGGCCAGATTCCCGTGCAGATCGCGTGGCTCGTCGGGATCAGCCTCGTCATGTACCTCCTCGTCCACCGGAGCATGTTCGGCTTCCGCTCGGCGGCGATCGGCGGCAACCCCAGCGCTGCTCGGGTCGCGCATCTGCCGGTGCGCAGCTACAAGGTCGTGGCCTTCGCGCTCGCCGGGCTGCTCGCCGTCGTCGGCGGGATCATGGACTTCTCGCTCGTCGGCGCCACCGACCCGACGTCCGGGTCGAACCTCCCCTTCACCGTGTTCGCGGCCGTCATCATCGGCGGCGCGAGCCTGTCGGGCGGGCGGGGCACCGTGTGGGGTACCTTCCTCGGCGCACTCTTCCTCACGTTGATCTCGAACGGGCTGTCCCTCCTCGGCTACGGCGCCTTCGTCCAGCTGATCTTCGTCGGCCTCATCATCATCGTGGCCGTGGCGATCGACTGGTGGACGGGGCGTGGGCGCGAGAGCAGGGCCGCCCAGGTGCAGTGGTGACCGGCACCGACGTGCGCGCCCGGCTCGAGGCGGGGGACCTCGCCTGCGTGCTCGACGGCGCGGACGTGCGCGACCTGTCGTTCGCCGGCCGCCGTCTCCTGACGAGGCTCTACATCGCGGTGCGCGACGAGGCGTGGAACACCATCCCCTTCGAGGTGACGAGGCGCGACGTCTCGAGCGGACCCGGCCGCTTCGACGTCGCGCTGTCCTGCAGCGTCGACGACGGCCCGATCCGCGCCGAGTGGAGCGTGTCGATCGCCGGCCGCGCCGACGGAGAGTTCTCCTACTCGATGCGCGGCCGGATGCTCTCGAGCTTCCGCTACGCGAAGCTCGGCCTCAACCTCCACCACCCCCTCCCCGAGAGCCTCGGTGCGCGCTGGGTGTCGCGCCGCGGCGACCGGCGAGCGAGCGGCCGGATCCCCGGGCTCATCGAGCCCCAGTTCTTCGTCGACGGCAAGCTCACCGGGATGTTCATGCCCTACGACGAGCTCGTCCTCGAGGCCGCCGCTGGCGAGGAGGTCGTCTTCAGCTTCACCGGGGACGAGTTCGAGATGCAGGACCACCGGAACTGGACGGACTACAACCTGAAGTCCTACAGCACGCCGCTCGAGATCCCGATCCCCCTCACCGCCGAGCCGGGCCAGCCCCTCGAGCAGGCGGTGACCATCCGCCCCCGCTACGCCAACGGCCCGCTCCCCACGCCCGACGCCGGTCACGTGGCCGTGGCCGTCGACCGCCGGCGGGTGGCCTCGCTGCCGAGGATCGGCTCGGAGTTCCCCGACGAGCTGGACGCGCTCGAGGCCCCGGCCGCCGACCTCGTGCGCGAGCTCTCGCTCGACTACGTACGTGTCAACCTCGACCTGACCTCCGACGAGGCGGTCGAGGTGGGCGCCCGCCGGGCCGAGGCGGCGCTCGCCTGCGGCGCGCCGCTCGAGCTCGTGCTCGTCGTGAGCCCGGGCGAGGTGCGCGCCGAGGAGGTCGGCCGCCTCGAGCGCTGGCTCGCCCGGTCCCGCCCGAGGCTGGAGCGCGTCGTCGTGCTCGAGGCGCCCCGCGGCTTCATCATCGGCCGCACGGCGACGGCGGGCGCCAAGGTGCGCGCCCTGCGGAGCGCCGTCGAGAGCTGCTGCGGCCCGAGCGCGCTCGTCTCGGCGACCGAGCAGTTCTTCGCCGACCTGAACCGGCAGTGGCCGGACCTCACCGGCGTGGACGGCGTGGGCTACACGATCTGCCCGCAGGTCCATGCCGCCGATGACACCTCGCTCATGGAGAACTCCTGGGGCCAGGCCGACACGGTGCTCACCGCCCGCGCCCGCGGCGGCAGGCGGCCCGTCCACGTCATCTCCGTCGCCCTGATCGGCAAGTTCGGCCCCTACCCGGGCGGCGTGCCCGACGTCCCCGTCCGCACCGCCTACGGCGATCCCCGCCAGTTCCTCCCCTTCGCCGCCGCGTGGACGGTGAGCTCGCTCGGCCAGCTCGTCGACGCCGAGGCGGCCTCCGTGACCTACTTCGAGCTCGCCGGCGACCGCGGACTCGTACGTCGAGCGGCCGGCTCGCCTTGGTACGCCGGCCCCGTCTACCGCGTGCTCGAGTCCGTCACCCACTGGCGCGGCGGGAACCTCGTGCGCCTCGCCTGCCCCCACGGCGGCACGCTCGCCGGCCTCGGCATGGAGTGGCCCGATCGCTCCGAGCTCCTCGTCGCCAACCTGGCCCCCGAGGGGCGCCGGGTCGTCCTCTCCGGCCTCGCGGGCGACGCCGAGCTCCACGAGCTCGCCTCGCCGGCACCCGGCGGGGGAGCCGACTGGGTCGGCCCGCGCCGCGCCGAGCGGGCCGACGGGGCGCGAGGCACCGCCGCCTTCGAGATCGGCGGGTACGGCGTCGCCCGCCTGCGGACCGGCTAGGGCGCGATGTTCGAGCTGACCGGCACGATCGCCCTCGTCACGGGCGGCGGGAGCGGCCTCGGCGCCGCCATCGCGGAGGGACTCGCCGCACAGGGTGCGCACGTCGCGATCGCCGACCTCGACCTGGCGCGGGCCGAGGAGGTCGCCGGGCGCGTGCACGAGCGCGGCGGCCAGGCAAGCGCCTGGCGCCTCGACGTGAGCCGCCACGCCGAGGTCGAGGCGTGCGTCGCCGAGATCGCCGGCACCGTGGGCCCCATCGACGTCCTCGTCGCCTCGGCTGGGATCGGCGTCCGCCGACCGGCCGTCTCGCTCAGCCCCGAGGACTGGCAGCGCGTCATCGACGTCAACCTGAGCGGCTGCTGGTTCTGCGACCAGGCGGTCGGCCGGCGGATGATCGAGGACGGGAGGCCCGGGTCGATCATCAACATCGGGTCGGTGGTGGGCCAGGTGGGCATCGACACCGGGAACGCCAACTACGCCGCGAGCAAGGGAGGCATCATCGGCCTCACCAAGTGCCTGGCCGTCGAGTGGGCCCCGGCGGGCGTGCGCGTCAACGTCATCGCCCCAACGCACTTCAAGACGCCGCTCGTCGAGCAGGCCATCGCGGACCGGCCCGAGCTCGAGCAGCGGTTCCTCGCCAACATCCCCCTCGGACGGCTCGGCGAGCCGAGGGAGATCGTCGGCGCCGCCGTCTTCCTCGCCTCCGACGAGTCCTCGATGGTCACCGGCCACGTGCTGAACGTCGACGGGGGACACACCGCGAGGTGAACGAGGCGAGGCGGCCACCTGGCGCCGGGGCGGCCGGCGCCGGCCACGACACCACGACGGCAAGGTCAGGGAGGCAGATGGCTGGTCGAACCCTTCGAGGCGAGCTGGAGCGGCGGCGATGACCTGGGACCTCGGCGCAGGGCTCGAGTCGCGCGCCGTGATCGTGACCGGCGCGGCCGGCGGGATCGGCCGCGAGGTGGCCAAGGCCTTCGCCGCGGCGGGCGCGAAGGTGCTGGCGGTCGACCGGCCCGGCGCGGACGCCGGCGGGCTCCTCGAGTCGCTCGAGGGGACCGACCACCGCTACCGCGCCGTCGACCTCGGCGACCTGTCGACCCACGACGCCCTCGTCGCCGAGGCTCGCTCGGCCTTCGGCGAGCTGTACGCGCTCGTCCACCTCGCCGCGGTGCTGCGACGCCAGCAGCACCTCAGCGACGTGCGGGAGGAGGACTGGGACTTCCAGGTCGACACGAACCTGAAGGCGACCTTCTTCCTCTGCCGCGCCGCCGCCGAGGCGATGGTGGAGCAGGGCCGCGGCGGGCGCATCATCACCTTCACCTCCCAGGGGTGGTGGACGGGCGGCTTCGGGGGCTCGGTCGTCTACAACGCGACGAAGGGCGGCATCGTCACGATGACGCGGGGCATGGCCCGCACGTACGGGCCGCACGAGATCACCTGCAACTCCATCGCCCCCGGGCAGGTGCGCACTCCGATGCTGCTGACCGGCCTGAGCGACGAGGTGCTCGAGACGATGACGCGCGCGACGCCGCTCGGCCGCATCGCCGAGCCCGAGGAGATCGCGGGGGTCGCCGTCTTCCTCGCCAGCCGGCACGCCGCCTTCATCACCGGGGCGACGATCAACATCACCGGAGGCTTCCTCATGTACTGACCGTGGGACCCGGTGGACGTCGGCAGGCCGCGCCGGCGCCAGCCTTGACGCCCTCGCGGCCGACCAGTAGTTTGAAACCGATTCTGGAATCGATAACAGGGGAACCGACCGTGCAGCTTCGAATCCGCGCCATCGAGACGATCCCGATCCGGGTGAGCCTCGCACGGCTGTATCGCGGCAGCCACTACAAGATGCCGAACCGCTGCACGATCATCACGCGCGTCGTCACCGAGGAGGGCGTCGTCGGCCAGTCCTACAACGCGGACGCCGACGAGGAGCAGGCGACGATCGTCCGCATCATCCACGACGAGCTCGCCCCGCTCGTCACCGGACGTGACGCCTTCGCCTACGAGGACTGCTGGGAGGCGATGCGCCGGATCACCTTCGACCAGCTGCGCGACCGGCGCTTCGCGATGCAGGCCATCGCCTGCGTCGACTCGGCGGCCTGGGACGCGATCGGCAAGGCCCTCGGCGTGCCGCTCTTCAGGCTGTGGGGAGGTTTCCGCAACGCCGTGCCGATCATCGGGATCGGCGGCTACTACACGGATGACCCCGGGAGCATCGAGCAGGAGGTGGGCTTCTTCTCCGACGAGGGGTTCACCGGCATGAAGTTCAAGATCGGGGGCCTCTCGCCGGCCGAGGACGCCGAACGGCTCCGGCGCGCCGTCAAGGCGGCCCGACCCGGATTCCGCTTCCTCGTCGACGCCAACCAGGCCTGGACGGTCGCCGAGGCCGTCGAGTTCGTCGCCCGGGTCCGCGACTTCGTCGACCTTCGCTGGTTCGAGGAGCCGTGCCAGTGGCCCGACGACCGGCGTGCGATGCGCGACGTCCGCTACAAGACCGGCGTGCCCGTCGCCGCGGGCCAGATGGAGATCACGCGGTCGGGGATGCGGGACCTCATGGTCGCCGGCGCCATCGACGTCTCCAACTTCGACGCCTCCTGGGGCGGCGGGCCGACGGAGTGGCGCCGCGTCGCGCAGCTCGCCGCGAGCTTCGGCGTCGAGATGGGCCACCACGAGGAGGCCCAGGTCTCGAGCCACCTCCTCGCCGCCATCCCGCACGGCACCTACGTCGAGGCGTTCCACCCCGAGCGCGACCCGATCTTCTGGCGGATGCTCGCCAACCGGCCGGACCTGAGCGAGGGGCTCTTCACGCTCCCGGAGGCGCCGGGCTTCGGCTGGGACCTCGACGAGGACTTCGTCGAGGAGTTCCGGGCGGACCGCTGAGCGCGAGCCGTGCACGGGCGCGCACCTGGCCACGAGGACCGGCCCGGCACCGCCGGGCGGCACGCATGAGCGCTCCCCGGCCGCTCGAGGGCGTCCGGATCCTCGCCCTCGAGCAGTACGGCGCGGGGCCCTTCGCCACCCTGCAGCTCGTCGACCTCGGCGCCGACGTGATCAAGGTCGAGGACCCGGCGACCGGCGGGGACGTCGGCCGGCGGGTCCCCCCCTACGCCACCGACGACGCGAGCGTCTTCTTCGAGTCGTTCAACCGTGGCAAGCGCTCGATCGCGCTCGACCTCTCGAGCGACGCGGGGCGCGCGCTGTTCGAGCGGCTCGTCGAGCGCTGCGACGCCGTCTTCGCCAACCTGCGCGGTGACGTGCCCGCCAAGCTGCGGCTGCGCTACGAGGACCTGCGCCACCTGAACGAGCGCGTCGTGTGCTGCTTCCTCAGCTCCTACGGCATCGAGGGCAGCGAGCAGCGCGAGCCGGGCTACGACTACGTGATCCAGGGGCGCGCCGGGTGGATGTCGCTCACCGGCGAGCCCGACGACCCACCCGAGAAGACCGGGCTGTCCCTCGTCGACTACTCGACCGGCCTCGTCGCCGCGCTCTCCCTCGTCAGCGCGCTCCACGCCGCCCGCCGCACCGGTAAGGGCGCGGACTGCGACGTCGCCCTCTTCGACACCGCCATCGCGATGCTCACCTACCCGGGGGCCTGGCACCTGAGCCGCGGCTTCTCGCCGACGCGCACGACGCGCTCGGCCCACCCGTCGCTCATCCCCTTCCAGAACTTCCGCACCGCGGATGGCTGGATCGTCGTCGCCTGCGCGAAGGAGAAGTTCTGGCAGCGCCTGGTCCACGTGCTCGGCCGGCCGGAGCTCGCCGACGATGCGCGCTACTCGAGCTTCGAGGCGCGCCGGGAGAACGCGTCGATCCTGCTCCCCGAGCTCGACCGTCTCTTCGCGGCGCGGCACACCGGGGAGCTCCTCGCCGCCCTGCGCGCTGCGGGCGTCCCCTGCGGCCCGGTCAACGACGTCGCCGGCGCGCTCGCGGACCCCCTCGTCGCGGAGCGCGGGCTCGTCGTCGAGACCGAGCACCCGAGCCTCGGGACCGTCCGGCAGCTCGCTAGCGCGCCGCGCGTCGGCCCCTTCGAGCCGGCGCGCCGGCGCGGCCCCTTCCTCGGCGAGCACACCGAGGAGGTCCTCGGCGAGCTGCTCGGGCTCGACGAGGCGGCCATCGCCGACCTCGGGCGCGAGGGGGCGTTCGGCCGGGAGTGGCGCAGCGCCTCTCGGGCGAGCTAGTGAGGTAGGCAGAAGTCGCAGAAGTCGACGATGCGGGAGCGAGCATGGCGAAGCTGCGGATGAACCAGGCCATCGCCCTGGCCCTCGGCGAGGAGATGGCGCGCGACGAGCGCGTCGTGCTGCTGGGCGAGGACGTGGCCGAGGCGGAGGGGCCCTTCAAGACCTCGGAGGGCCTGCTGCGCCGCTTCGGCCCGACGCGGGTGCGCGACACGCCGATCTCGGAGATGGGCTTCCTCGGCGCGGCCGTCGGAGCGGCGATGACCGGGCTGCGCCCGGTCGTCGAGATCATGTTCATCGAGTTCCTCGGGGTCGCCCTCGACCAGGTCGTCACCGAGGCCGCGATGATGCACTTCCTGTCGGGCGGGAAGGTGAGCGTCCCGCTCACCGTGCGAGCCTCGGCCGGCGCGGGGCTCGGCTTCGGCTGCCAGCACTCCCAGACGCTCGAGCGCTGGCTGCTCGGCACACCGGGCCTCAAGCTGGCGGTCGCCTCCGGCGCGCGCAGCGCCTACGGCCTCACGAAGGCCGCCATCCGCCACGACGACCCGGTCGTGCTCCTCGAGCCGCGCACCCTCTACGGCCGGCGGGAGGACTTCGAGCCGGGCGAGGACGCCGTCGTCCCCCTCGGCAGCGCGGAGGTGCTACGCGAGGGCTCTGACGTCACGATCGTGGCGCTCGGCCAGACGGTGGGCGTCGCGCTCGAGGCGGCCGAGGCCTCGAAGGACTTCTCGGCGGAGGTCATCGACCTGCGGACGCTCCTGCCCTGGGACCGGGACCTCCTGCGAGCCTCGGTCGCGAAGACGCGCCGGCTCGTCACCGTGGAGGAGAACCAGTACACCGGGGGGTGGGGCACCGACATCGTCGCGCACCTGGCGTCGGTCGCCCACGCGGAGCTCGCGGCGCCGCCGGTGCGGGTCACCGCACCGGACACGCACGTCCCCTACGGCACCGAGCTCGAGGCTCGCTTCGTCCCGACGAGCGAGTACCTCGCGGCCCAGGTTCGTTCGCTGCTCCGCACGGGCACGGCGCCGAGGCACTGGTGGGAGGAGGAGCTGTGACGCAGGTCGACGAGTCGACGAAGGAGCCGCTCGCGCGCCGGGAGGCGCTGCAGTCCGGCCGGCGCGCCCGCTACGAACGGATGGTCGAGATCCGCCTCGTCGAGGACAAGGTCATGGAGCTGTTCGCGCAGGGCATGATCGCCGGCACGACGCACACCGCGCAGGGCCAGGAGGCGGTCTGCGTCGGCATCGCCGCGGTGGCCCGTCCCGACGACGTGGTCGCCTGCACCTACCGGGGTCACGGGATGGCGCTGGCCCTCGGCGCGACGCGCGAGGCGGTGCTCGGCGAGATCCTCAACCGCCAGGTGGGCTGCATGGGCGGCCTCGGCGGCTCGATGCACCTGAGCGAGCTGTCGGTCGGCCTGCTCCCGACGATGGCGATCGTCGGCGCGGGCATCCCGATCGGCGCGGGCGCGGCGCTCAGCGCGCAGGTCCTCGGGCGGGACAACGTCGCGATCTCCGTCTTCGGCGACGGCGCGTCCAACATCGGGGCCTTCCACGAGGGGCTCAACCTCGCGGCGATCTGGAAGCTGCCGGTCGTGTTCGTCTGCGAGAACAACCAGTACGGCGAGTACACCCGGATCGACCGGACCACGCCGGTACAGGACATCGCGACGCGCGCCGCCTCGTACGCGATCCCCGGTGAGATCGTCGACGGCCAGGACGTCGACGCGGTGGAGGCCGCCGTGTCGAGGGCGATCGCGAGAGCCCGCGCCGGCGAGGGGCCGACGCTCATCGAGGCGAAGACCTACCGCTACTCGGGGCACTCGCGCTCGGACAAGGCGACCTACCGGCCGCCGGGCGAGCTCGAGGCGTGGCGGGCGCGCGACCCGATCACCCTGTTCGGGCGCAAGCTCGTGGAGGAGGGGACGGTGCGGCCGGAGGAGCTCGAGGCGATCGAAGGCGAGCAACGGCGCCTCGTCGAGGAGACGGTCGCGCGCGTCCTCGACAGCCCGCGTCCCACGGCGGCGCAGATGCTCGAGCGGGTCGCGGCGAGCAGCTAGGAGGAAACGGTGCGCTACGAGGTCACGCTCCCCAAGCTCGGCGACGCGATGCAGAGCGCGCTCGTCACGGAGTGGCGCTGCGCTGTCGGCGATCGGGTGGAGGCGGGGGCGCCGCTCGTCACCGTCGAGACGGACAAGGTGACGACCGAGGTCCCCTCGCCGGTCGCCGGCACGGTGGTCGAGCTGGCCGTCGCCCCCGACGACGAGGTCGAGGTCGGGGCGCTGCTGTGCACGATCGAGACGGCCTGACGGGCGGGAGGCGGAGCGCACCCCGAGCGAGAGGGAGGCTGCCCGATGAAGATCAAGCGAGTCACGCCGCACAGCGTGAGCTACCCGGAGCCGAACGATTCGAACAACACCCGCTACCTCACCTTCTGTCGCATCGAGGCGGAGGACGGGACGGTCGGCTGGGGCGAGGCGATCAGCCAGTTCCCTGACTCGACGCGGGCCACCGCCCGCATCATCGAGGCGATGGGCGAGGCGATCGTCGGCGCCGACCCGATGGAGAACGTCGCCATCTGGCGCCGGCTCCACGAGGGCTCCTGGTGGTACGGCTACCGGGGCGGGCCGGCCTCCTTCGCGATCAGCGCGATCGACATCGCGCTGTGGGACCTGAAGGGCAAGCTCCTCGGCCAGCCGGTCGTCAACCTGATCGGCGGCGCCTACCGCGAGCGCCTGCCCGCGATCGCGAGCACCCACGCATTCGACGAGAGCCTGGAGGTCGAGGCGGAGAAGCACGGCCGCTACGTCCGAAGCGACGGCTACCGAGGCGTGAAGGTCGGGATGGGCAAGCGCGGCAAGGCGCACCTCGGCTACGAGATCGCCCGCGACGTCGAGTTCGTGCGCCTCCTGCGGGAGGCGATCGGTCCGGACGCGCTGCTGATCATGGATCGCGGGCAGTCGCTCGTGTGGACGCGCGCCGAGGCGATCAGGCGGACGAACGCCTTCGAGGAGTACGGCCTCTACTGGATCGAGGAGCCGATGGAGCCGACCGATATCGCCGGCTTCCAGAGCCTCCGCTCGCAGGTGAAGTGCATGATCGGCACCGGCGAGCGGGAGTGGAACGCCCGGGGCTTCGCCGAGGTCATCTCGAGCGGCGTGGCCGACGTCATCGGCTGCGACCCCGGGCGCGCCGAGGGCATCACGGGCTCGCTCAAGGTGATCGAGCTCGTCGAGGCCGCCGACATCTGGTTCAACGCCCACGCCTGGAGCAGCGCCGTCGTGTCGGCGGCGAGCCTCGCGCTCTCCGCCTCGACGCCGCGGTGCCTGCTGTTCGAGCTGAAGCCGATCGAGAACCCGATGCAGCACGAGCTGGTCGACGAGCCGTTCAGCCAGACCGACGGGTGGATCTCGGTACCTCGCAGGCCCGGCCTCGGGGTCGAGGTCAAGGAGTCGGTGCTCGAGAAGTACCGGTTCGACTGAGGCAGGTACGTAGAATCTCGCCCGCAGGCTCGGTCCCTCGCGGGGCCGTCAGGAACGGACCGACCGTGGAGCGCCCCGACCGCCCGCAGACGATCAAGATCAAGCAGGTCGCCGAGCTGGCCGGCGTCGCGCCGTCCTCGGTGTCGCGTGCCCTCAACGACCACCCCGACGTGAGCGCCGAGATGCGGGCGCGGGTGCTCGCCGCGGCCGAGCGTCTCGGCTACCAGCCGAACTTCCTCGCCCAGAGCCTGCGGCGCGGCGTCTCGCGCACCGTCGGCTTCATCGTTCGCGACATCTCCATACCGCTGTTCGCCGGCATCGTGAAGGGCGCCGAGCAGGCCCTCGAGAGCCATGGCTACTCGATCCTCCTCACGAACTCGCTGCGAGAACCGGCGCTCGAGGCCAAGTACATCACCGTGCTCGAGCAGCGCAGCGTCGACGGCCTCATCCTCTCGCTCCAGTCCGAGTCGAGCCCGGACACCCTCGCGGCCCTGCGGCGCCTGCGTGTCCCCGCGGTCCTGCTCGACCGAGAGCTGCCCGGCTTCGACCTCGACGCCGTCGTCTTCGACCACGCGGCGGGCGTGCGCGACGCGGTCGCCTCCCTCCTCCGCCTCGGCCACCGGCACGTCGGCCTCGTCGTGGACTCCGCTCGCATCAGGGCGTCGCGGGAACGGCGCCGCGGGTTCCTGCGTGCCCACGAGGAGGCGGGCCTCGCACCCGCCGCCGGCGCCATCGTCGAGGTGGGGGTGTTCAGCCCCCGCGCCGCGCTCGAGGCTGCCCTCAGCCTGCTCGACGCGAAGCCGCCGCCGACGGCGATCGTGGCGGGCGACTCGCAGCTCGGCGTCGGCCTGCTCACCGCCCTGCACGAGCGCAGGCTGCGCCAGGGGATCGACGTCGACGTCGTCGTCTGCGACGACGTCGACCTGCTCGCCCTCATGGACCCGCCGATCAGCGTCGTCCAGCGCGACGCCGAGGAGATGGGGACGGTCGCAGCTCAGCTCCTCGTGAAGCGCCTCGCGGACGCCACCGCGCCGCCGATGGTCACGGTGCTGCCGACGCGCTTCATCCCACGCGGCTCGACCGGCCCAGCGAAGCGAGCCGGCACCTGACGCGCGCCGGGGTGCCCGTGCTGGTGCGGCCTCCGCACGGCCGGGTGGCTCGAGCGAGCGAGGAGGGAGCGCATGCGGGTGTCCATCTACGGCGCAGGCGGCGTGGGGCGCGCGGTCGCCGCCATCCTCGCCCGGCGCCGAGGCTACGACGTCCTCGGGCCGTTCTCCCGCGCCGAGCGGGAAGTGGCACTGCGCTCGGGGGCCGACGTCGTCCTCATCGCCACGACGTCGTTCCTCGGGGAGATCGCCGAGGACCTGCGGGAGGCCGTCGAGGCAGGGTCGAACGTGATCACGACCGCCGAGGAGGCGGCCTTCCCCTGGCACTTCGACGAGCAGCTCGCCTCCGAGCTCGACACGCTGGCGCGAGCGCGCAAGGTCACGATCCTCGGAGCCGGGCTGAACCCGGGCTTCGTCTTCGACGCGCTCGTGCTCACGGCCTCCGGGGTCGTCGCGACGGTGGACGCCATCAGGGTCGAACGGGTCGTCGATCTCTCCGGCTTCAGCACGGCGATCCTGCGCCGGCTCGGCATCGGCTTCGGCCCGGCAGACTTCGCCGCTGGCGTCGCCGCCGGCACAATCACGGGCCACATCGGCTTCCCCCAGTCGATGCGGATCGTCGCGCGCGCGCTCCGGCTCGAGCTCGAGCGGGTCGAGCGCCACATCGAGCCGATCGAGGCCGAGGCCGAGCACCGCCTGGCCGGTTTCATCGTTCGGCCCGGCGAGTCGGCCGGGTTCCGCCAGCGCTACGTCGGCGTCGTCGGAGGCCGCCCGTGGTTCGAGGCCCTCTTCCTCGGCCACGTCGACCCCGAGGGCGCCGGCTTGCGGACCCGGGACGAGATCTCGATCACCGGGGACGGGCCGCCGCTCCGTCTCGCCGTCGAACCCGGCATCAACCCGCAGGCCGGCGCGCCGAGCGTCATCGCCAACTCGCTCGAGCGCCTCGTCGCAGCCGAGCCGGGGTGGCGAACCGTGGCCGACCTGCCGCCCGCGCACTCCACCGCCTGAGCCGGCCCAGCGCCGCCGAGGCGCGGCGCTCGGGGCGGGCACGGCGTCAGCCGGTGCCTGCGAAGAGCCGGCGCGTGGTGCGCACAGTCGTCTGCTCGACCTCCGCGCTCGACACGGCGCGCTCGCGAGGCAGCGGGACACAGCCGAAGCGTCGTCCACGTGCGCGACCTTCCGGTGGCCGAGTGGCCGCTCGGGCTCGTGTCGCGCGAGCGTCGCTACGTCTCAGGACACGCAGACTGCGAGGAGACGACCGTCGCCGAGGGAAGCGAGCTCGTCGAGCACACGCTGACCCGCCATGCGATGACGGCAATCCGTCGGCGCTTCGGGGAAGGCGGCCACTCGCTCGCCCAGGCGGCACGTGACCTCGAGTCGAGCCGGCCGCAGCCGATGCAAGCCGTGAGGCACCGCGGCGCCGCGCTCGTCGTGGTTCCGACCTGCACGGCCAACGTGAGCCCGCTCGCGGCCGACGGGCACGAGATGCTGTCGGCGACGCGCCGTCACCACGCGCGTTCGACGCGACGAGCTTCGTCGACACTGCTCGCAGAGGGCTGGGGGACGTCCTTGCCTACCCGGAGCCACGACCTCGCCTACCGGTGCCTCGGAGCGACGAAGGCGTAGAGGTTCGGCCGTGAGGGCCGTGACGATTGGCCCGCCGCGCGAGGACGCGAACGGGCTGGTTCGTGGACTGCCTGACCTGACGCCCTCCCCGGAGCCGGAGACAGCTGGGTCTCCGCAGTCGCTATCGCACAGCTGGGCGTGCACGTGGCGCGGCGAGGAGGGCCTCGGCGCGAGTTGTCGACCGCCTGGTCAGGGTGCTGGGATCGTCTCGAAGCGCTGCCGGCCGCGGAAGCGGTAGACATGGAAGTCGGCGTCAAGGGTGAAGACGCGTCTCAACCCGCGTTCTTCGGCCAGTGCGACCAGCGTGGCATCCGCAAGGTCCATCGGGAGATCCGCGTACTGGTCCATCAGCCTCGCGGTCCTGGCGACAGCCGATCGTGAGAGGTCTGCGACGATAAGTCGGCTGGTCGACACGAGACGCCAGAGCGCCCGTTGCGCGCGAATCCCACCGGCGCGAGCGAGCAGGTACATCGCTTCGGTGAACGCTGGCCAGGTCGTAACGAGCGGAAGGGCCACCCGGTCGAGCGCGGCCCTGCACGCATCGTGGTCGGGTTCGTCGGCGTCGATGATCGCGATGAGCGGACCGGCGTCGGTGAGGGTCACTGGCGAGCCCGGTCCGCTGCCAGGCAGCGGCCGAACTCGGCACCGCTCCGACGAGCCCGGCCTCCACCTCCATGGATCACGCCGACCACGTCCGCGAAGCGGTCGCTTGGGCGGCCGACGAGGGTCGTCTCGGCTCGTTCCGCGGCAGCCCGGCGCAGGAACTCCGAGACGGACTCACCCCTCGCTGCCGCGGCCCGCCGAACCTTGTCGTCGAGTTCGGGGTCGAGTCGAAGGCTCCTCACGGGTTCAGTGTATTACACCAGCGGCCTTCGCGATACGGACCAACGACACTCGGCGAGGTGCCGCCCCCGCCGGGCGAGGAGCGGCGGGAGCTGGGCGAGGCCGCGCTCGCCCCGTGTGGGCGGTCGCTGCCACGCCGAGAGCACGGCACGGGCTCGGCGTCGGACCGGGGCGCTCCGGACCTGGCAGTCGAGCCACTCGCCCGCTTAGGATGAGGAATCGATTCCGAGAGGAGGCGCCGTGGCAGACGGGCTGCTCCGGGGCAGGCGGGCCATCGTCACGGGCGGTGCCGGCGGCATCGGCTCGGCGATCGTCGCAGGCCTGCACGTCGAAGGCGCGGCGGTCGCCGCCATCGGGCGGAACCCGAGCGTGGTTGCCGTCGCCGCCGGCCTCCCGCCGAGCCCGATGGCTGTCGGCGTCGTGGCCGACCTGGCCGACCTGGCCGCGTGCGAAGACGGGTTCCGCCGGGCTGTCGAGGCGCTCGGGGGCCTCGACATCCTCGTCACCGCGCACGGCCACGTCCTGCCGCAGCACTCGGCCAGCGCCGACCTCGCGGACTTCGAGCGGACGATGGCGACGAACCTGACCTCCGTGTTCCGCCTCTCCCAGCTCGCCTACGCCGAGATGGAGCCCCGAGGCGGCGGGAAGATCATCCACATCGCCTCGATGTACGCCTTTCTCGGCGGCCTGCGGGTGGCCGCCTACGCGGCGAGCAAGGGCGGCGTGGCCCAGCTGACCAAGAGTCTCGCCATCGAGTGGGCCGCTTCCGGCGTGAACGTCAACGCCGTCGCTCCCGGCTACGTGCGCACCGGTCTCAACCGCCACATCTGGGACGACCCCGAGCGCGCCGGCCAGGTGCTCGCCCGCATCCCCGCGGGCAGGTGGGGCGAGCCGACAGACGTCGTCGGGCCGGTCGTCTTCCTCGCCTCGCGTCTTGCCGACTACGTCCACGGCGTCGTCCTTCCCGTCGACGGCGGCTACCTTGCCCGCTAGCGGCGCTGCGTCCGGGAGCGTCGGGGTGGGCCTCGACAGCTTCTCCTACCACCGCTGGTTCGGAGAGACGAACGCCTGGGAGGCGCCAGTCGGCGAGCGGTGGACCCTCGACGACCTGCTCGAGCACGTCGGCACGCTCGACGTCGAAGTCGTGTCGATCCAGACGGTGCATCTGCCCGACGAGAGTCCGGCGACCCTCCGGCACCTGCGCCGCGTCCTCTCCGACCGAGGCGTCGAGGCCATCGTCGCCTGGGGGCACCGCCGCGGCCTCGAGGACGGGCGGAGCCCCGAACGGCTGGCGAGCGCCCTCGCCGCGATGCGGTTCGCGGCCGAACTGGGGTGCGGCGTCGTCCGCGTCGTCTGCGGCGACCAGCACTCGTGGCTCGCCGATCCCGCCGCTCGCCGGGCCCGCCTCGAGCGCCTGCGCGCGCCCCTCGCCACGATCGCCCGCGCCGCTGGACGTCTCGGCGTGACCGTCGCCATCGAGAACCACGCCGACGTGCGTGTCGCAGAGCTCGTCGCCCTCGTGCGCTCGATCGGGTCCGAGCGCCTCGGCATCTGCCTCGACGTCGGCAACGCGGCCCGCGTCGGCGACGAGCCGGCGCAGGCCGCTCGGGCGGCTGCGGACTGGACCGTCATGGCGCATCTCCGAGACCTACGCCTCCTCGCTGAGTCCCGCGGCAGACCCGACGGCTACTGGCCCTGCGTCCCGCTCGGGGCCGGCGATCTCGACCTCGACGGCGTCCTTCGTGCGCTCGCAGGTGCGGGCCGCTGCGAGGCCTGGCTCGTGGAGGCGTCGAACATGCTGCCCGGCTACGGCGAGGAAGCGTTCGTGACCTCAGGCCTGGCCTACCTGCGGGCCAAGCGCTCGGCCCTCGGGATCGTCCCGAGAGGGCGAGCGGCCGAAGGCGGGGCCGCCACGCCGGCCTGAGGCGGGGCGCGCCGACGCAACCACGCGGCGCAGCGAGCGCGTGCCGCCGCGTCGCAGCGGCGGACGGCGCGAACGTACGGTCCCGACCCCGACCTCACGCGCGTGCTGGCAGCGAGGGTCCGCCGGGGCGAGACCGGCCCCACGGGAGCCGGTCGACCCTGTCCGGCCGGATGCCGTCGCGCGACGACGTGCGGTCATCGTGCCGGTCCGGTCCACGCCTGAGGATCTGCGGCCGGCACGACGAGTGCTCCGGCTCCGCGTGCGAGCCGGCCAGCACGGACAGCCGTGCGCTCGGTCGCTCGTGTGCTCGTGGCCGGGGCCGCGACCGGCCTCGCAGGGTAAGCCCTCGGTGCCCCGCCGGTGCGAGCGAGCAGCCGACGGCGCGCCGCCCGTGGGGCCGGCAGGGATCGAACCTGCGACCGAGGGATTATGAGTCCCCTGCTCTGACCACTGAGCTACGGCCCCAGAAACGCGCGCACGCCGGGCGACGCTCGGGGATCGGAGCTCCGGGGGAGAGACTCGAACTCTCAACCCTGCGGTTAACAGCCGCACGCTCTGCCAGTTGAGCTACCCCGGAAGTGGACCGCGCGCCGATCACGCTAGCCCATCGGGCGCTCGCGCCGCCGCCGGCGGCGAGCGCGGAGGCACCGGTTCGGTGCGCGTATGGTGCGGGCATGGGACGTCGGACGGCCGCGCTGGTGCCGTTCGTCGCGATCGCCGTCATCGCCGCCCAGCTGCGACCCGCGCTCTCCTCGGTCGCCCCGCTCGTCACGACGATCCAGGCACGCCTGCACCTGTCGAGCCCGGTCGCTGGGCTGCTCACGACCCTGCCGATCATCTGCTTCGCACTCTTCTCGCCCGTCGCCCCGCGCCTGGCGCGCCGCTACGGCATGCGCGCGAGCGTCCTCGGTGCGCTGGCACTCCTGGCCGGCGCCCTCGCCCTGCGCCTCCTGGCGTCCCCGCTGCCCCTCTTCGCCGGCACGCTGCTCGCCGGCGTCGCCATCGCGATCGTGAACGTGCTCCTCCCGGCCTTCATCAAGCAGGAGCACCCGCGCCGGACCGGCCTCGTGATGGGCTGCTACTCCGTGGGGATGTCGGCAGGGGCCGCGGCCGGAGCCGGCCTCACCGTCCCGCTCAAGGACGCCCTCGGGATCGGCTGGGCCACGGCGCTCGCCCTGTGGGCCGTGCCCGTCGCCGCCTCGGCGATCCTGTGGCTGCGCACCCCGCAGCCGGCGGTGCCACCGGAGGGCTCCGTCGCGCCGCCCAGGATCTGGCGACAGCGGCTCGCCTGGCACGTGACAGCGTTCATGGGCCTGCAGTCCTTCGTCTTCTACTCGCTGCTCGCGTGGCTGCCGAGCGACTTCGAGCGGCACGGAGCGTCGCAGTCGACCGCGGGCTTCCTCCTGTCGGTCTCCTCGGTGGTGAGCCTGCCGGCGTCGTTCGTCATGCCCGTCCTCGCGGCGCGCCTGCGCGAGCAGCGCCTGCTCGCGTCGCTCGGCGTCGGCTGCTGCGTCGTCTCGGTCGTCGGCCTGCTCAGCGCGCCGCTGGCGGGCGCCTACGTGTGGATGTCGCTCCTCGGCGTGGGGCAGGCGGTCACCTTCGCGGTCGCCTTGAGCCTGATCGTCCTTCGCACCTCGGACACCGCGGCCGCTGCCCAGCTGTCGAGCATGGCCCAGAGCGGCGGCTACGTCATCGCCGCCGTCGGCCCCGTGCTGCTCGGGGCGGTCCACGAGCTCACGGGCGGGTGGGACGTGCCCCTCGTCCTCGTCCTCGTCGGTCTCTTCCTCCAGCTGCTGAGCGGTCTCGGCGCCGGGCGCGACCGGCGCATCGAGCGCGGCGCGCTCGCGCCCGAGCTGGCCGTCCACCGTCCCCCGCGCACCGCCTGACCGGGCCTGTTCGCCGCGCGGCGCCCATTGCCTTGATTGCTCGGACGTCATAGTATTGGTAATTGGAACGTCGTATTGGCATCCGCAACGCCTGCGAGCTGGGGACCGGCGAAGTGCACCTCGCTTCGGGGCGCGAGGACTCGATGCTGCACAAAGGGGGGCTCGATGCGCAATCGGTCGCGTTGGGGGATGGCGGCCGTCGGAGCGGGCGTGCTGGCGGCGACGATCGGGCTAGCGCCGACCTCGGCGTTGGCCGCGAGACCGGCGAGGGCGAAGACGCTCTCGGCGACGATCCTCATGCCCGGAACGGCAGGAGCCGCGGTCGGCGGCTTCTACACGGCGATCCAGGAGGCGAAGCGCTTCCACCTCAAGCTGACGCTCAAGTCCGCGGGCCCGGGCGTGTTCGACACGATCCCGCAGGTCGCCTCCGGCGAGGCGGCGTTCAGCCTGACGGACTCCGGCTTCGTGCTCACGGCGCGCTCGCAGGGCATCAACGTGGTCCAGGTCTTCGCGCCGTACAACTCGCCGGTGTGCGTGATGTTCCACCCGAGCGAGAACATCCACAGCTTCGCCGACCTGAACGGCCACACCATCGCGGTGACCCCAGGCGCGCCCTGGTGGCTGTGGGTCCAGGCCCACTACCACCTCACGAACGTCAACGTCGTGAACTACAGCTACACGATCGCGCCGTTCATCTCGAACCCGAACATGGTCCAGCAGTGCTTCATCACGAACGAGCCGTACGTGGCGACACACCAGGGCGTGCCGAACCGGACGCTCCTCGTCTCGAAGGCGGGCTTCAACCTCTACGACGACGTCCTCTTCACGACGCGTGACGAGATCCGCAAGCACCCCGACGTCGTCGCGGCCGTCGTGAAGGCCGTCACCGCCGGCTGGACCGCCTACTGGAAGCACCCGGCACCGACGAACCGGCTCCTCCCCTCCTACGGCGACACCGAGTCGCCGGCGCAGATGGTCTACGTAGATCGGGTCCTGAAGGCCATCCGCACGATCCCCGTCGGCTACTCCGCGCCGGCGCGCATGCACCAGGCGGCCGACCAGATGCTGCAGATCAAGGCGATCTCCCCGGCGGTTGCCCGCGACTGGAAGGCGTCGTTCACCAACGCCTTCCTGCCCAAGTCGTGAGCGCGGCCGCGGCGAGGGAAGCGGGCGGCAGAGCGCACGTCGCGCCGTGACCATCGACGAGCGCGTGGGGACCGGGCCGGCGCTGCGCCTCGAGTCCGTCGAGGTCTCCTTCCCTGCCCCGACGGGCGGCGAGGTCGCTGCGCTCGGCCCGGTCAGCTTGGAGATCGAGCCGGGCGAGTTCGTCGCCCTCGTCGGGCCGTCCGGCTGCGGCAAGTCGACCCTGCTGCGCGTGGCTGCCGGGCTACTCCCGGCGAGCGCGGGCAGCGTCGTCGCCGACGCCGGGCGCTCGAGCTTCGTCTTCCAGGAGCCGGCGCTCCTGCCCTGGCGCACGGTCGAGCGCAACTGCCTCGTGCCCCTGGAGCTGACGCGCGTGGCGAAGGCCGAGCGACGCCAGCGGGTGCGCGAGACGCTCGAGCTCGTGCAGCTGCTGCCGTGGAGCCGGTACTACCCGCACCAGCTCTCGGGCGGGATGAAGATGCGCGCCGCGCTCGCCCGAGCCCTCGTCGTCGACGCCGCGATCATGTACCTCGACGAGCCGTTCTCCGCGATCGACGAGCTCAACCGGGCGGCGCTGAACGAGTACCTCAGCAGACTGTGGCTCGGGCGGCGCTTCGCCGCCCTCTTCGTCACGCACTCGATCTCCGAGGCCGCCTTCCTCGCCGAGCGCGTCCTCGTGATGTCAGCGCGCCCCGGCCGCATCGTCGGCGAGGTTCGCGTCCCCTTCCCCTTCCCGCGAGACTCGTGGCTGCGCACCACCGAGGAGTTCGTGCGCATCGAGCGGGAGGTCGTCGCCCTCCTGCGGGGAGTGACGCTGCCGGCCGCCCCTGCGGGAGCGGCGAGCGAACGAGGCGGCCTCGATGGTGGCTACTGACCTCGAGCCAGCGGCGAGGGCGTCGGCCGCCCCGGCGCGGCACCCTCGCCGGCGTGGCCACGGCCGTTTCGCCTACCGGGTCGCGCGCGTCCTCATGCCGCTCGCGGTGGCCGGCGTCTTCCTCCTCGTGTGGGATGCCGTCGCCCTCACCGCCTTCGCCGGCAAGGGCTACCTCCTGCCGGACCCGGCGTCCGTCGCGGCCGCAATGAAGGAGAACATCGGCCTCCTGCTCCGGGCGACGTGGGACACCTTCATCGAGTCGGCCGAGGGCTTCGTCGCCGGCGGCGCCGTCGGCATCGCGCTCGCCGTCGCGATGAGCCTGTCCCGGCTGGTCGGCGACGCGCTCTACCCCGTCGCCGTCGTCTTCCAGACCGTCCCCGTCATCGCCGTCGCCCCGATCCTCATCCTCCTGCTCCACTACGGCCGGCCGGCGATCATCGCGATCGTCGTCCTCGTCACCTTCTTCCCCATCCTCTCCAACACCCTCGGTGGTCTCCGGGACACGAACCCCAACCACGCGGAGCTCTTCCGCCTCTACCGTGCCTCCCACCTCCACGTGCTGTGGAAGCTGAAGTTCCCCCAGGCGCTGCCGGCGACCTTCGCCGGCTTCCGCATCGCGGCAGGCCTCGCCGTGGTCGGGGCGACCGTCGGGGAGTTCCTCATCGGCGAGACCGGCGGACGCCCCGGCCTCGGTGTCCTCCTCGTCACGACCCAGCAGGAGCTCAAGACCCCGCTGCTGTTCGGCGCGGCCGGGTTCGCGACGGCCCTCGCGGTGCTCTTCTTCCTCGTCGTCAACTGGGTCGCCCGCCTCGTCCTGCACCGTTGGACGGCAGCCTGAGGCCCGCGTCGATCGACCCCGCGAAGGAGGAACGATGAAGCTCACGGTGAGCGACTTCCCGGGCAAGGGCTTCGGCCCGAACGCCCGCCAGATGGTCGAGCTCGCCCGGGTGGCCGAGGCCGTCGGCGTCCACCGCTTCGGGGTGAGCGACTACCCGTTCCGTCAGGACTGCACGACCTTGATG
The DNA here is from genome assembly GCA_035294085.1 of Acidimicrobiales bacterium. Classification (NCBI taxonomy): domain Bacteria; kingdom Bacillati; phylum Actinomycetota; class Acidimicrobiia; order Acidimicrobiales; species Acidimicrobiales bacterium. The sequence goes on from DATGLP010000006.1 coordinate 152,992, forward strand.
ACCGCCTGCCTCGAGGCGACGACGACGCTCGAGGTGGAGAGCCTCGTCACGACCCCGTACCGCCACGCCCCGGACCTCACGGCCTGCGCCTTCGCGACGATGGCGGAGCTGTCGGGCGGGCGGGCGATCCTCGGCATCGGCAAGGGTGGCGGCGCCGCCGACACCTGGGTTGCCCCGTGGGGCTGGGACCGGCCGTCGCCCAGAGCCGCGGTGCGCGACCTCGTCACCGTCTGCCGGACGATGTGGGCGGGGGGCAAGCCCCCCCTCGAGGGCGAGGTGCTCCGCTCGAGCGGGCGCGAGCTCAGCTTCTCCCCGGGGCACCCGGTCCCGATCCTCATCGCGGCACGCGGGCGACGGATGCTCGCGCTCGCCGCGGAGCTCGCCGACATCGTGCACATCGCCACGCCCTTCCTCGGCCGGCGCTACATGGCCGCGGACGTCGAGCACGTGCTGCGCGCCGCCGAGGCGGCTGGACGCGGGCCGAGGAGCTTCGAGATCGACCTCACCGTTGCGCTCTCGGTGTCGGCGGACCGGGACTTCGCCCGGTCGACCGCGAAGCTCATCGCGGCGGTCGGGGTGCTGTGGATGGCGAACGCCGAGCGGCGCGAGCCGTCGGGCGAGCTCATCTCGCGGCGAGCCGTCGCGACGCCCGAGGAGTTCGACGTCCCGCGCTCGACGATCGAGGCCATCTCGACGGAGTGGAACATGTGGAGCGGCGAGCGCCTCTCCGACCGGGTCGCCGCGCTCATCGACGACGGCGTCCTCGCGCAGTTCACCGTGGCGGGCGCCCCCGGCGAGTGTCGCGAGCGCCTCCTCGAGATCGCCGAGGCGCTGCCCGACGTGACGGGCCTGCGCTTCAAGCTGCCGCCGCTCACCGGCGAGGAGGCCTACCCGCGCCTTCGGGAGATGATCGAGATCGTCGGCAGCTTCGACGAGCTCCGCTCCCTCCGGCGCCCGGCGTGAGGCGCGCGCGGTGACCGGTCGCGCGCTGGCGCGGCCATCGTACGCTCACGGCGCGTGCGACGTCCCGCTGATGGGACAGACGATCGGAGACAACCTCGCCGCGACGGCGCGGCGCTTCCCCGACGCCGAGGCGCTCGTCTCGTGCCACCAGGGCGTGCGCTACACCTACGCCGAGCTCGACGCCCACGTCGACGCGCTCGCCGGCGGGCTCGTGTCGCTCGGCCTGCGACCCGGCGAGCGGGTCGGGGTGTGGAGCCCGAACTGTGCCGAGTGGGTGCTCCTCCAGTACGCGACGGCCCGAGCCGGCCTCGTCCTCGTCAGCCTCAACCCCGCCTACCGCGCCCGCGAGCTCGAGTACGCGCTGCGCCAGTCCGGGTGCCGGGCGCTCTTCACGGCGCGCTCGTACCGCAGCTCGGACTACGCCGCGATGGTCGCCGAGGTGCGCCCGCGCCTGCCTGCCCTCGAGCACGTCGTCCACCTCGCCTCGCGTGAGTGGGAGGAGGTCCAGGCCGCGGGCGGGGAGCGGACGGCGCCGAGCTGCGCCGGGTCTGCGCGTCGCTCGGCTTCGACGACCCGATCAACATCCAGTACACGAGCGGGACGACGGGCCTGCCGAAGGGCGCGACGCTCTCGCACCACAACCTGCTCAACAACGGCTTCTTCATCGGCGAGCGCTGCCGCTACAGCGAGCGCGACCGCGTCTGCCTGCCCGTCCCCTTCTACCACTGCTTCGGGATGGTGCTTGGAAACCTCGCCTGCACGACGCACGGCGCGGCGATCGTCGTCCCGTGCCCGACCTTCGACGCGCGCGCCGTGCTCGAGGCGGTCGAGGCAGAGCGCTGCACCTCCCTCTACGGCGTGCCGACGATGTTCATCGCCGAGCTCGCCGACCCCGAGTTCGGGCGCTTCGACCTGTCGTCGCTGCGCACCGGGATCATGGCCGGCTCTCCCTGCCCCGTCGAGGTGATGCAGCGCGTCATCGACCTGATGCACCTACACGAGCTGACGATCTGCTACGGGATGACGGAGACGTCCCCGGTGTCGACCCAGACCTGCGCCGAGGACGACCTCGACCGGCGGGTCCGCACGGTCGGACGGGTGCACCCCCACGTCGAGGTGCAGATCGTCGACCCGACCGGGCGCGCCGTCGCGCGCGGGGAGGTGGGCGAGCTGTGGACCCGCGGCTACAGCGTCATGCTCGGCTACTGGGACGACCCCGAGCGCACCCGCGAGGTCATCGACTCGGCGCGCTGGCTGCACACCGGCGACCTCGCCACGATGGACGAGGACGGCTACGTGAGCATCGTCGGGCGCATCTCCGACCTCGTCATCCGCGGCGGCGAGAACGTCTACCCCCGCGAGGTCGAGGAGTTCCTCTACGGGCACCCCGACGTCCTCGACGTCCAGGTGGTCGGTGTGCCCGACCCCCTCTACGGCGAGGAGCTCGTCGCCTGGGTGCGTCCGAGGCCGGGCTCGGCGCTCACCGAGCAGGAGGTGCGCGCCTGGTGCGCCGGCAGGATCGCCCACTTCAAGGTGCCCCGCTACGTGCTGTTCACCGACGAGTTCCCGCTGACCGTGACCGGCAAGGTCCAGAAGTTCGTGCTGCGCCAGAAGGCCGCCGAGCTCCTCGGTCTCGCGAGCGCAGCGGCGGAGTCCTGAGGTGCGAGCGCCCTCCCCGACGTCGGCGCGTCGCGCCGACGGGGAGGCGAGCGAGGTCCTCGCCGAGCTCGACGCCTTCGTCGCGTCGACCGTGGCCCCCCTCGAGGCAGCCCACGCCGAGCTCCTCGCGGATCCGAGGCGGCGGTACGCTCCGAGCGGCGTGCTCAGCCCCGCGGTGGTCGCGCTGCGGCGCGAGGTGCGCGTGGCGGCCGCCGACGCCGGCCTCTACCAGCTCGCGGTGCCCGCCGAGCTCGGCGGGCGCGGCGCGCCGGCGAGCCTCCAGTTCGCCGTCTTCGAGCACCTCCACGCGAGCTGCGGACCGGATCGCCTCCTGCCCTACGACGCCGTCGGCCACTTCACGAGCGGGCCCGGCGGGGCGCTCGGCGCGCTCAGCGACGAGGTACGCGAGACGGTGTGGCCCGAGATCCTCTCGGGCCGGTCCCTGCTGTGCTTCGCCCTCTCGGAGCCAGAGGGGGCACCCGAGACGACAGCGCTCGAGCGCGACGGCGACTTCGTGCTGAACGGCACGAAGTGCTGGGTCAGCCGGGGCGGCTACGCGGACTACGCCCTCGTCTACGCGCGCACCGGGGACGGGCCGCCCGACACCAGGGCGACGAGCGCCTTCCTCGTGCCCCTCGCCGCGCGCGGCGTCGCCGTCGGCCCGGCGAGCCGCCTGTTCGGACGCGTCGGCGGGGAGGAGGTGACGCTCGCGCTGCGGGATGTCCGCGTACCTCGCTCGCACCTCGTCGGGGCGCTCCACGGCGGCGCCACCCTCGCCGCGTCGGGCGCCCCCGCAGCGACGATGCACGCCGCGGGACGCTTCGTCGGCCTCGCACGCTTCGCCCTCGAGCGCGCGCTTCGCGAGCTCGCCGACCGGCCCGTGGCGCGCCGGGACAGCGAGGCGCTCCTCGCCGACGCGGCGATCGACTGGCACGGCGTTCGCCAGATGGCCCTCGACTGCGCCGAGCGCCTCGAGAGCGGCGCCGACGCGACCTTCGAGATGGCGGCCGTGCGCCTCGCCGCCCCGGCGATGTGCAGCCGCGTCCACGAGCGCGTGGCCGAGATCCTCGGCGGCGACGGCCTCAGGAACGAGGAGCGCCTCTTCGACGGCTGGCACCAGAGCCGGACCGTGCTGGCCGCTGCGGGCTCGGACCGCTCGCTGCGAGGCGCGCTCGTCGCCTCGCTGCTCGCCCGTCGAGGCGAGGGCGCGTCGACCGATCGCTGAAGGACGAGACGAGGAGGACCGGATGGGCCGCCTGCCGAGGATCACCGTGAGCGACTTCCCGGCGAAGGGCAACACGCTCACCCTGCGCGAGATCGCCGGACTCGCGGCAGCCGCCGAGGAGGCCGGCGCCGAGCGCTTCGGGGTGACCGACTTCCCCTACTACTACGACTGCCTCGTGACCATGGGCGCGTGCCTCGCCGCGACCTCGACGATCGTCGTCGAGAGCCTCGTCACGACCCCCTACGCCCGGCACCCCGAGGCGACCGCCTGCGGCTTCGCGAGCCTGAGCGAGTACTCCGGCGGACGCGTCATCTGCGGGATCGGCGGC